>JADYZI010000522.1 GCA_020853255.1 Acidobacteriota bacterium | reverse complement strand
CGGCGTGGGAACATTTCCTCAGGTCCGGTGTCTAACTGTATCGAACGGTTGGCACCGGGACTTGAAAAATGGAGGAACAATTCCCATGTTTGACAAAATGATCGTATCCGACGCCAACACGGCCGAGTCCGGCGGCCGAAGCCGCTATTTTATCGTCTCAGGACTGGTTGTAGGTGCACTGTTCGTTTCAGCTGTCGTGCTCAGCATCTACGCCGTAAATATAGATATAGGCCCGGGCGAATTCGACCTTTCGAGAATGCTCGCCCCGGTCGCAACGGCTGAACCCGACCCGCCGCGGGAGGAACCGGTGAGAAACGGCAGCGTCCGGCAAAGCGACGAACCAACCCGTGTATCCAGCATGCTCAGGCCTGATGAGCAGCCGGTAGCGGTACCCACCGAAGTTTCCGTATCGCCGAACCGATATATGTCACGTCCGCCGGGAACGTTTAGAATTGACACGTTCGACTCAGTAGGCACGGCCGCACCGGCAGGAAATTCGACGGGCCGCGCGTCGAATCCCGACAGCACGGGTTCGTATGCCGCGATTGATCCGGGCCCAATGCGCGAAACGGTCCCGCCGCCGCCGGCAGTCACAAAACCAAAAGTTCCGCCGGTGGTCTCAAAAGGCGTCATCAACGGCACGGCCAGATCGCTTCCGCATCCGCTGTATCCACCCGCGGCAAAATTGATGGGTATTGAAGGGGCCGTAAGCGTTCAGGTCACGATCGATGAAAGCGGTAACGTGATATCGGCAAGGGCCGTCAGCGGCCATCCGATGCTGAGAAAGGTTTCTGAAACCGCCGCCGCTGCCGCGAAGTTCCACCCGACGACTCTATCGGATGTACCAGTGAAGGTAACGGGAGTGATCGTTTACAACTTCAAGCGGTAGGACAATTGCACTTCAGCGGCGTTTCCCGGCAAGAAAGCCGATCAGATCTTTGGCATCCATGTCATACATCGGCACCGGGAAACGCTCTTGAAGTTCTTCGAACATCATTCCGTCAATAAGGATCGGCTCATCTGATTTGATCGTGTGTTTCGGAAAAATAGCAAAATCGCCTTCTACCATATCCGCTACTGCCAAATAATCCCGTCCGCTCAGCAAACCGGCCACGGCAACATCCCCGCCAAAATAGGTGTTCGGTACCGCAAGCACGTGAAGCTTCGGTCCATTGAGCCGATTGTATGCCTCGATCTGTTCCCTAAGGATCGGGGCGAACATCTCTCCTGTCAGTATCGTCCCAGTCCCACATGCTTTAGCTTGTGGCCCTTGCTTGCCACTCAACAACTGCGCAGGCCTGATCGCCGCCAAATGCGTCCGCACATCCACGCTCTCGGCCAAGTCATTTGACGACGCTTGATAGACTCCCTTATCTCCCGATCTCAGCGACGCCGCATCTCTGCGTTTAAGGACCTTTTCAAATGAATTCAAAAATGACCGGACCATCCCAACGCCGTCCTCGATCTGCGGATAATCGCCGTAATGCCGGCGGCTCGGAACCACCATTCCGGCTTTTATATATATCTCGTCACCCAAAAAAGCGAAGGTTTTGCCGAAAGTACGGCGAAACTCCTTTTGCAGCTTTTCGACCTGTTTTATCGTCCGCCGGCAGAATTCGGGAGTGACCCGCGTCAATCGCTTGTCCGTGTTATATCGTGTGAGCGCGACCGGAACGACCGCGGTGCTTACGACCTTAGGATAATGTGCCGCCAGATCACGAAGCGTTTTTTCAAGGATGACGCCGTCGTTGATCTCCGGGCAAAGCACGACTTGCGCATGCAGTTCGATATCGTTATCCAGAAGCGTCTTTAGCTTTTCAGAAATGTCTGCACGCTCTTCGGGAACGCCGAGCAGATAAGCACGCGTTTTTAGATCGGTCGCGTGGATCGAAACATACTGCGGCGATAATCGCTGCTCGATTATCCTGTTCATTTCATCGGGCGTGATCGAAGAAAGCGTCGTATAATTTCCGTATAGGAACGAAAGTCGAATGTCCTCATCCCGAACGAACAGCGAAGGCCTCGCATCCTCAGGGTTGCCCTTGCAGAAACAGAATAGACACTCGTTCGCACATTGCCGCGGGACGATCTGTTCGAAATTCAGTCCAAAGTCTTCGCCTTCTTCGCGATCAAATTCAATGTCCAGTGTCTCGCCGCCTGCCTTTTTTACTCGCAGTGTCAGCTCGGTCTCTCCGGCGGTCTGGAACCGGAAATCAAGATAATCGCGCACCGTCCGGCCGTTCACCTTGACGATCCGGTCCGTCGGTTTTAACTCAAGCTCATCCGCAAGACTGCCCGGCGTCACCTCCGTTATGGTCACGCCCGGCCGCCTAAGCTGTGTTACCGCCGGTGTTACCGCAAATTCGTACATCTCTTAAAAATGCAGAAGCCCGCACGTAGTAAGGGCATTCTTCCAAGGCAGAAGCCCGCACGTAATAAGGGCATTCTTCCAAGGCAGAAGCCCGCACGCAGTATGGGCATTCTTCCAAGGCATAAGCCCGCATGCAGTATGGGCATTCTTCCAAGGCATAAGCCCGCATGCAGTAAGGGCGAACATTCAGCCCTACGCCCTTACTACGTGCGGGCTTCTGCAACACTTTACCCGGCCGAGGCCGATTTCAGGTCGATCAGCGAATCGAGCGGCGTGTATTCGAGATTCTGCGACTCGGCAACAGCTTCGTATGTCAGTTTGCCGGCGTAAGTGTTTACGCCTTCAGCAAGGCCCCGATCCGCCTTTATCGCGGCCTCGAAACCCTTATTTGCAAGCTCGAGTGCATAAGGCAGAGTCGCGTTCGTCAATGCGAATGTCGATGTGCGCGGAACCGCTCCCGGCATATTGGCTACGCAATAATGAAGAACGCCTTCTTCGTAATAGGTCGGGTTCGAGTGCGTTGTCGCATGCGTCGTCTCAAAGCAGCCGCCCTGATCGACCGCGACATCGACTAGTACGGCGCCGTTCGGGATAAGATGCAGCATATCGCGCGTGACCAGTTTCGGCGCCGCGGCACCGACGACCAGCACTGCGCCGATCACGAGATCGGCATGCGAGATCGCTTCTTCGATCGCATAACGCGACGATGCAAGCGTTTGTACCTTTGAAAGAAAAATATCGTCAAGCTGGCGAAGCCGGTCGAGGTTGCGGTCGATGATCGTCACCTTCGCTCCCAAACCAACAGCCATTTTCGCCGCTTCTGTACCAACGATCCCGCCGCCGATTATGACAACATTTGCCGCCGGAACTCCGGGAACGCCGCCGAGCAGAATTCCGCGGCCGCCGTTCATTTTTTCAAGATATGTCGCACCGACCTGGACCGACATCCGGCCCGCAACTTCGGACATCGGCGTCAGAAGCGGCAAGCGGCCTTGCCTGTCGGTGATCGTTTCGTAAGCAACGCCCGTCACTTTCCGGTCGAGCATCTGCTTGGTCAATTCCAGCTCCGGCGCCAAATGAAGATACGTGAACAACAACTGGTTCTCACGCATCCGCGGATATTCCGGCGCGACCGGCTCCTTGACCTTTACGATCATATCGCCCGTCGCCCAGATCTCGTCCGCCGTGTCCAAGATCTCAGCACCGGCCTTAACGTATTGCTCGTCGGTAAACCCCGACCCTTCGCCCGCCGACTTCTGCACAAACAGCTCGTGCCCCGCATTCTCCAACGCCTGCACCCCCGCCGGCGTCAATCCCACACGATATTCGTTGTCTTTAATCTCTTTCGGTAATCCGATCTTCATTTAATGACTCCTATTGTTTTACAAAGATAATAAATCGTTATTACCCGAAATTATAAAGCGCTTTTGTCTCAATCGAAAATCCGATAAATCGGATTTATCACGCCGTTTTCCGATGTCCCACCGTGGAGATCAATCGAACCCACAAAATCGACTATATTGGCCGCTAATTCAACGGCTTAGCCGATGTATCCACAAACCGGAACGCTTCGTTACCAGCCATTTTCCCGGGTCCTCCCGCTATTTTCAACGCCGGAGCGGGACATGCAAATCGTTGACTCCTCCAGACTTACGATCGATTTTGGCCCGTGTCCCAACGTTTTTGCAAAAAACTTTTTCCGCCATTTTTCGCCGGCAATTTTCCCCAATCCGGGACAGACGATCTTTCTAAAAACCAAGTATCAAAGAGCAACCCGGGCCACCGACAACGGCAAGCCCTCCTGTAAACGTGGCGAACGGACTCGGGGGATTCGATGACGAATTGATTTGACGAACCTGCGGAATATCATTTCCGGCGAAGCAGCCGTACATGGCCAGGTTGGGCGTTCCGTAAATTGTGCGTTCCTCATTCTGCGCCGATACGGAAATGGTTAAGAAAAGAAACGATACTTGAATCAAGCAGAGTAAGGCGGTGATTTTCATAAGTTCGAATTAAAAAAAGCGGTGATTTTGAAAATATTTGACGGAAGCAGACACTGAATGCTATTTTCCAAATCGAAATTCCCTTCTACAAAGAAAGGCAAAAACTACGGTTACAATAGCGAAAACTAAGGGCATTGTGACTAGCAAGCCTTCGACAACCCCTTTTGCGTAGTACATCGCTGCCAAGAAATGGGAAAGCCCGAAGAGAATCGATACAACCGCGCCGCCAAATAAAATGATGACAAAACCGAAGTGACGCATTTTTACTCCCCAAAGGTAAGCTCCAATCGCCGTAAGAGCGCCAGGCGTAAGAAGAATCAGAAAATTCCTAAATAGAAGCGCGGCGGCGTCACCGTAACCGTAGTTTTCATATTTGAATATCGCGAGGGGAATAATAAATGCGCAAAAGAAGGCCAGAGTTGACGCGAAGGTTGCGAGACCAAATGCAACTTCCAATTTCTGAACCGGTTTCATAATGATTCTCCTCCAAGCAGGCACGGTCGCATAAAACTAGTGCTCAAATTAAAACAATCAACGTGGAGCAAACGAATTTTTCGCAAAACTTTAGAGTTTGAAAAGTTTTCGTGAGTGTACGGAGTACCGCGAGAGGAATTCCTAACTCTGGATTTGTCAAATTGGATTGACCAAATTCTTTTGATGTCAGCTTTACCAAAGGTTGGACCTAACTTTTGGCTACGGAGCCCTTCCCTTGCATTGTCACATCGAAGCAATGACGGCGCGGATTTCGCCGTAGGTGTAGTCTTCGCCGAGGTGTCACCGTCAAAATCTGCCGGTGCGGGAATGTCGAATTGATTTGACGAACCTGAAGAATATCATTTCCGGCGAAGCACCCGTAAAAAGCGAGGTTGGGCGTTCCGTAAATGGTGCGCTCATCGTTCTGAGCGGAGTTCGTGTCAAAAGTTGTGGAATTAGGGTTACACATCCTTGTTAAAGATTTCTCTTATCAACGATCTTCAAAGCCGGTTTTTAGGATGGCGTGGTTGCCAAGTCGATTTGTTTCTCCGGCAGTTG
>JADYZI010000521.1 GCA_020853255.1 Acidobacteriota bacterium | reverse complement strand
TCGCCTTCGGCCAATCCATTAAGCCAAAAAACGCCATTCCTAGACCGGTCTGACCGATCTTTGCATCGATCTTTGCAGCGTCGGCACACGTTGCGGCAGCGGTTTCAAACTGTCGCTTTTGAACCTGAACCTGACAGAGGGCAACGGCATTCTGTCCAAAGGCGGACGCCGAAAGAAACAGATAGCTTGCGAGAAGGAGAAGAAGATATTTCATATTGACCAATTGGTGCGGGACAGCGGTCGAGCGTACCGAACTGTCAGACTTGGGGTTATTATTGCACAAGATAACCCGGTTAAAACAAGGACAAAATGCTGTTTTTCTCCAACGCGGCCCTATATTTTGCCTTGCCAAATCATACAACGGCGTGTAAAAATGAATGAACATTCACTCAGTTTATGGGAGTAGCGAATAAATGAAAGAAGCAGTGATCGTTTCGGCCGTGCGGACGGCGGTTGGGAAGGCGCCGAAGGGAACTTTGAAAAATACCCGTTCGGATGAGATGGGTGCGGTTGCGATCAAGGAAGCGGTCGCACGTGCGGGCGTTGATGCGTCTCTGATCGATGACGTGATCATGGGCTGTGCGTTTCCTGAGGCCGAGCAGGGGATGAACGTGGCTCGGACGGCGTCGATACTTGCCGAACTTCCGGTCGAAACAAGCGCAATGACGGTGAATCGGTATTGTTCTTCGGGTCTGCAGACGATCGCTCTTGCCGCTGATCGGATTGCAACGGGCGGAGCAGATGCGATCGTTGCGGGCGGGCTCGAATCGATGACCGCGATACCGATGGGCGGAAACGCATTTCGCCCAAATCCCGGTCTTGCCGATACGTATCCCGATTACTATCTGAACATGGGCCTGACGGCCGAGAACCTTGCACGCAAATACGAGATCACACGCGAACAGGCCGACGAGTTCTCGCTCGGGTCGCATCAGAAAGCCGCGGCGGCGATCAAGGCGGGAAGATTCAAGGACGAGATCGTGCCGATGACCATTCACGTCGATGAGTTCGACGAAAAAGGCCGCGTGCGTCGGAAGGAGGTTGTGTTCGACACCGATGAAGGTGTTCGTTACGACGCTTCCGCCGAGGGCTTTGCGAAACTCAAACCCGTTTTCCACGCGAAAGGCACAGTCACGGCGGGAAATTCTTCGCAGATGTCCGATGGTGCGGCGGCGGTCGTTGTGATGTCCGCGGATAAGGCAAAGGAATTGGGATTGACGCCGCTTGCGCGTTTCGTCTCATTCGCGACCGCCGGTTGCCTGCCCGAAGAGATGGGCATCGGACCGGTTTACGCGATACCGAAGGCGTTGAAACTTGCTGGGCTGACGCTCGATCAGATCGACGTGATCGAGCTGAACGAAGCATTCGCCGCGCAAGGCCTGTCCGTGATGAAGGTCCTCGAAATGGATCCGACAAAAGTAAACGTCAACGGCGGAGCCGTCGCTCTCGGCCACCCGCTCGGCTGCACCGGAGCCAAACTGACCGCGACCATCCTACAGGAACTAAAGCTCCGATCGGCGCGCTACGGAATGGTCACAATGTGCGTCGGCGGCGGCATGGGCGCAGCGGGGATTTTTGAGCGGATGAACTAAGACCATAGCCACGGAATGAAGTTACTAATCCTCACATCTGTCGTTGCATTGCTTGGGATCTCTTGCGGATCACCAGCGAATAGATCTGATGTGAACAAAGTTGCCGCAGTTAACACAAATGCTAACTCGGACGCCTATCTGAGGAGCGAAAATGCGTACACCTTTGCGCAGAACTCGGATCTCGCGGACGATTTGACGCCATCCGGGAAAGAAGCGCGTGAGATCGTCGGAAAAACCGTAAGCGAGAGCAAGCTATGGCAGAAAAAGATATTTGATGAGCGACTCAGAAAACTAATGGGTTCGGATTACGCAACGATGAAGAAGTTCTGGAACACAGAAACACCTGTAAAAAAATTCGGTGACTTCTTGATGATGGCGGGTTGCGAAATGAATAACTGTGCTGAAAATCAGTACGTTATTTTCATTGACTTGGGCGTCGGAAGAATCAACGTCATCCATATCAGCAAAGAAGCGGTTAGGGAATGGCACGCCCAGCGGGAAATTGAGTATTTGCCCCCGCCGTTTGAGGAAGAACTTAAGAAGTTAAAATCGCGAGAATGATTCGTGTTAATCTTTGTATTTTTGTGGTTCAAAAATTATTGTGGCCACGAAATTACACGAATCGTCACAAAAAGGCGCAAAACATATTTCTTGACTGAATGAACATTCATTCAGTACAATTATTCAGCAAATCTTACAGGAGCCAACTAACCCAATATGGACGCGAAAATGGAAAAGGAATATATGAAGGGCGGCGAGTTTTTGATCGCTGATCAGACGACGGCGGAGGTTTTTACGCCGGAGGATTTTACAGATGAGCACCGGATGATCGGGGACACCTGCCGCGAGTACATCGATAACGAGGTGGTGCCGAGTTTGCCGACGCTTGAGGGGCATGATTGGGAAGTTGCACGTGATCTTTTGAAAAAGGCGGGCGAACTCGGTCTTTTGGGAGCGAATATTCCCGAAGAATTAGGCGGGATGGCGTTGGACCAAACATCTGGGTGCATCATTGCGGAGATGGTTGGCCGCGGGAGCGGGTTTGGCTCAACATATGGAGCGCAGACCTCGATCGGGCTTTTGCCGATCCTTTATTGGGGTTCTGAAGAGTTAAAGAAAGAATGGATACCGAAGATCATTTCGGGTGAGGTCGTTTCGGCCTACTGTCTGACCGAATCTGGTTCGGGTTCCGACGCGTTGGGTGCAAAGTGCATTGCAAAACTTACTGACGACGGCCAGCATTACATCTTGAACGGCGAAAAGATGTGGATCACGAACGGCGGTTTTGCCGATGTGTACCTCGTTTTTGCAAAGGTGGACGGCGAGAAGGAAAAGTTCTCGTGCTTCCTCGTGCCGCGTTCCGAAAACTGCCGTCCCGGAGCCGAGGAGCATAAGCTCGGCATTAAGTCTTCATCGACGACGGCGGTCATTTTGTCGGACGCAAAGATACCAGTCGGCAATCTGATCGGCAACGTCGGTGACGGAGCGAAGATCGCGTTCAATGTGCTGAATGTCGGCCGGTTCAAGCTCGGTGCATCGGTCACTGGCGGTGCGAAACTGGCGATCCGCGAATCGGTTCGTTACGCGAATGAACGGCATCAGTTCAACAAGCCTATCTCTTCGTTCGGTGCGATCAAGCACAAGCTGGCCGAGATGGCTATCCGCACGTGGGTTGCAGAATCGATCACATACCGGACGGTCGGGATGATCGATGCGTTGATCGGCGACGATCACGGAAATGAGAAGAAACTTCAGTCGATCGAAGAATACGCGGTCGAGTCTTCGATCAATAAGGTCGCGTGTTCAGAAGCGCTCGATTATGTCGTTGATGAAATGGTGCAGATCTACGGCGGTTACGGCTATTCGGCCGATTATCCGGCGGAAAAGGCGTATCGAGATTCACGCATCAACCGCATTTTCGAAGGCACGAACGAGATCAACCGGATGCTCATCCCGGGCCAGCTGATGAAGCGTGCGATGAAAGGCAAGATCGGTTTGCTTCAGGCGGCGAAGGCCTTGCAGGACGAAATCCTGAACCCGCAAATGTCGTTTGATGAAGACACGAGTTTGCTCGCGGCAGAGACGAAGCTGGCGAAGAACGCGAAGAAGGTCGCGTTGATGGTGCTCGGAACGGCGGCCCAGAAATATATGATGGGTCTGAGCGAACAGCAGGAAGTCCTCATCAACTGCGCCGACATCATAATGGACGCGTACCAAATGGAATCGGCTATCCTGCGTGCAAAGAAATTTGCCGAGAAGAACGGCGAAGAAGCGGCCGGCCGCTTTATCGACGTGGCATCAGTGTTCTGCAATGACGCGATCCAGCGTGTCGAAGCAAAGGCAAAGAACACGCTCGCCGCAATCGCCGAAGGTGACGAAGGCCGAACGCTCCTGGTTGCGTTGAAACGGTTCACGAAGAACAATTCGCCGGTCAACACGATCGCCGCGCGGCAGCGCATCGCCGACGTGATGATCGGGGCGAATGCCTATACGTTCTAGGCGTTGATCTCCAAAGGGCCGGTTGCGAGATGAATCCTGACCGGTCCTTTGGTCAGAATCTCTCCTGAAGAAAGAGGATCGGATCCTTCTCAAATTGCTGGTAATTATATTGATTAATTATCGCCAGTCGTGCGTTCGGATTTCTTTTTTGGAATTCTAACAATCCGGACCGTTTTTCCTTGCGTCCTGATTTGACCTCAATGGCCCATATATCGCGCCCGTAACGAAGCACATAATCAACCTCATTATTTCCTTCTCGCCAGTAAAAGACCTCTTCACCTGTGCGGATAAGTTGTGATCCGACAAGGGCCTCAAAGATACGGCCCTTTTCTCCCGGTTTATACTCGGTTCGTATTTGTAAATATGGAAGACATGGGGCCAGTGGTACTATCTTTGGCGCCGATGCGCGCTGCAAGAGTTTTTTATTCGAGAACTTTTCAAGATGCTTGATCAAAAAGGCGCCTTCGTAAAGTTTGAGGTAGTGTTTTACCACCTCAACGTTACCGCGATCCTGCAGTTGACCAAGCAGCTTGGTGTAGGAGATCTCCTGCGCGGGGTACGAAATGAGAATCTCGAAAGCCTGACGGAAAAGAGCCGGATTTCGTACATTTTGAAACTGCAGGATGTCTTTTTCGACAACCGTCTCAACTATCGAGGTCTTTACGTAGTCCGCCCAATCATCATCGTTAATAAGAGGATACGAACCCGGATACCCGCCGTACCTCAGATATTCATCAAAATCCAAGCCATATCCGGCGGCGGATTCGTGAAAATTCCAGTGATGTGCCCTGGTCAGTTGAAATCGTCCGGTAAGGCTTTCGGTCAAGCCTTTTTGTATTTCGAGAGAACTCGATCCGAGCAGAACACATCCGAGCAGGGAGTTGCGACGTTTTGCATTGTCGTACAGCCGCTTTATTGTTTCCGGCCAATTGAATATTTTCTGTATCTCATCGACAAAAAGTATTTTTTTTTCGCCGGCGGCTATTAACCACTGCTCCGCAAGCCATTCGTCGTCTGGATTAAAATGGTCATCGGTGCTGACATATATAGCCGAATCCGGGAAATGTTCTTCGATCAGTCGAAGAACAGACGTGGTTTTTCCAACTTGACGCGGCCCGAGCAGTACCTGAATAAACGGACCTTCTTTTTCGAGCCTTTCACGAAGTTTATCGATGTAGCCAAGGTGAACGAATTTCATCCATCTACGAGAATAGCCTAATAATTGTAATAGGTCAACCTATTATTTATAATAGCCGAATCTATTAAATTATTAACACATTCTAAGCGTTCAAGTTAGCGGCCCGCGGAAAATCTGTTCCCGCATCGGGTGCGGAACAGCGACAACCGAATTCCCGTCGAGTCCACGCCGCAAATGGGGCGCGACAGGAACAGGCTGCCGCAAAGCTGAAACTGATGCGGACAAGATCTTGAAATGGCTCGTCCCTATCGGCTCTACTGCGGTAGAATGTTCTTATGCCGAAAGCAGGGACACTTGGTGAATTGAGAGCAAGCGGTTACGAGCAGAGAAGCGTGAAGGACGAGATGCGCGCCAATCTGATCGCAAAATTGCGTTCGGGTGAGCGGCTGTTTCCGGGAATTCTCGGTTATGACGAAACGGTCGTTCCGCAGCTCGTAAATGCTGTTTTATCAAAGCACAATTTTATTCTGCTTGGCCTTCGCGGCCAGGCGAAGTCGCGGATCATCCGGCAGTTGACCGAGCTTCTTGATGAAGAGATCCCGATCATCGCTGGTTCAGAGGTAAATGATGATCCATTCGCGCCGCTGAGCGCTTACGGGCGGCAGACGGTCGACCTGCATGGCGACGAGACGAAGATCGACTGGGTGCGTCGAGACGATCGGTTTGTCGAAAAACTGGCGACGCCGGATGTGACAATAGCTGACATTATCGGCGATGTCGATCCGATCAAGGCTGCAAAGGGCGGACACCTGCTGTCAGATGAACTGACGATCCATTTCGGTCTTTTGCCGCGGGCAAATCGCGGAATTTTTGCGATAAATGAACTGCCAGATCTTGCCGGCAAGATCCAGGTCGGACTTTTCAATATCATGCAGGAAGGCGATGTACAGATAAAGGGTTATCCTGTGCGGCTCCCGCTTGATGTTGCATTGGTTTTCAGCGCCAATCCCGAAGACTACACCGCTCGCGGAAAAATAATTACACCATTAAAAGACCGCATCGGGGCCGAGATCCAAACTCATTATCCGGCAAATGTTCAGCTAAGTTCGCAGATAACGTCACAGGAAGCCTGGACGGAACGAGACGGCGAGGCGATCAACGTCCCCGACTTCATTGCCGAGATCATCGAACAGATCGCGTTCGAGGCACGCGATGACCAGCGGATCGACAAACGCAGCGGTGTGTCGCAAAGGTTCTCTATCAGCGTACTGGAATCGGCCATATCCAACGCCGAACGCCGCAGCCTCGTTACCGGAGAAACCGAGATCGTGCCGCGTATATCCGATATTTACGTCGCGCTTCCAGCGATGACCGGCAAGATGGAGTTGGAATATGAGGGCGAGCAGATAGGCGCGACACGCCTTGCCAAAGATCTGATCAAACGCGCTAGCGGCGTTATATTCGAAGGCTTCTTTCTCGGCATCGACTTCTCACCAACGGTCCAATGGTTTGAAGAAGGCAACAAATTGCTATTGTCAGACACGGTGTCGGCGGACGAATGCGTTAACTTGCTTGAAAGCGTTCCGGATCTGATCAGTTCGACCTTGGTGCCGCTCGAATTTAGCCGCGGCGACCATGAAAAGCTGGTTTCCGCCTGTGAATTTGTTTTAGAAGGCCTCTATGCCCAAAGCAAGATCTCGCGCCACGAAGATGGCGGTTACGAGGCCGCGACAAAAGCCAAACGCGACCGTCGCGGGATGATATATGAGGACCTGACGGACCTTGAGGGCTACAACTAATTTCGGTGAATTAATATGGCTGCAAATATCGATCAGGCTGAGAAGGCCGGCAAGGAGGGCAACGTCGGTGCTTTGAAAGGATGGCTTATAAAGGTCGGCATTCTAGTTGTCGTGTTTCTGCTTGGGATTGTTCCGATGTGGATCTCGAAGCGGGGTGTCGTGAACGATCTCGATCAGACGAAACGCGGGCTTCGCCGATGCCAGATCGAGAGCACGCTGGCCGGAGCCGAGATCTTTGCTCGACGCGGTGAATATGAGACAGCCCGGCAAAGCGCGAGCAGCTTTTTTACCGATCTTCAGGCGGA
>JADYZI010000520.1 GCA_020853255.1 Acidobacteriota bacterium | reverse complement strand
CGAGTTCCACGCCTGTTGGCCCGCCGCCGACAACGACAAAGTTCAGGTTTTCGCCCTTGCCGCGTAGATAGGACTGTCGTTCCGCAAGCTCAAAGGCGAGCAGCACCCGGCGGCGGATCTCGACCGCGTCCTCTATCGTCTTCAGGCCCGGTGCTGAAACTTCCCATTCGTCGTGCCCAAAATAAGCATGGCGTGCACCGGCCGCGACTATGAGATAGTCGAACTCCAACTCCGCCCCGTTATCAAGGCGAACGGTCTTCTCTTCGGTATCAAAACCCGTAACTTCGCCGAGGATGACCTCAATATTTTTTGCGTAATGGAGAATTCGCCTGATCGGCGTTGCGATCTCGCCCGGCGATAGTACGGCCGTCGCTACCTGATAAAGAAGCGGCTGGAAAACATGATGATTCTTACGGTCAACCAGCGTAACATCCACCGCCTTGTTCGCTAACGCTTTGGCCGCCCAAAGACCGCCAAATCCGCCGCCTACTATCACCACCCTTGCCTTGTTGCTCATACTTTGCTCCGATTACTTTTTGTGCCCTTTGTGTCTTCAATTTAGTGATCTTTGTGTTAAAAAAAAATCGTTATCGCAAAGACAGCTAAAGACTGGCCTTACGACCCAACATACCTTGAATACAACGATCTCGCCACGGTAACATCGCCGGTCCCTTTCACGATCGCTCGCCCGTCGGCGAAGAGTGTGATCTCATTACCGTTGACGGTAAACCGCACAAGATATTCATTCCATTTGACGCCCGAAATATTGGAAAGTTTTGCCGCAAAGCCCGAAAGATCGATCTTCACGGGCCGCGGCGGAGCTATCTGGACGGCGTCGCGGCCGCAGAGGACGGCTGAGAATTCGACCGCGTCGGCGTCAAGGAATTCGTACCTGTGCTGTACGCAGGTTTTACAATTCGGCTCTGGCCCGGCGAGCTTTATTTTCCGCCAATCGTTCCGCCAAATGTCTATCTGAATAAGCGAGCGGTGGAGGGAATCAAGATCGCCGACAAGCAGTTTGATCGCTTCGGCAACCTGGACGGACGCAATGCTTGAAATTATCGGCATTATCACGCCGGCAGTGTCGCAGGTCGGCGAACTTCCGGCGTCGGGCATTTCGTCAAAGATGCAGCGAAGACAAGGCGTTTCGCCGGGGATCACGGTCATCGTGGTGCCGTAGCTTGAAACGGCCGCACCGTAGATCCACGTCGTGCCGAGTTTGACGCATGCATCGTTCACCAGATAGCGGATCTGAAAATTATCCGTTCCGTCGAGCACGATGTCGCAGCCGTCGATCAGTGATTCGATATTCGAATTATTAACATCCGCCACGACGGCCTCGACCTCGATCCCTGAATTTATTTCGGCTATGCGCACCTTTGCGGCGATGGCTTTTGGCATCTGTTCGGCAGCGTCAGATTCCTTGAACAGCGTTTGCCGTTGAAGATTCGTGAACTCCACAAAATCCCGATCGACTATCCGCAACCGCCCAACCCCAGCCCGCGCCAGCATCTCCGCATGCGAGGCCCCAAGCGCCCCGCACCCGACCAACAGCACCCGCGCCCCAAGCAGCCGCTCCTGCCCCACCTTGCCGATCTCAGCAAAAAGTATCTGCCGGCTATAGCGTTCGTTCATCGTAACTAAATTCTACCAGCCGCCCGACAAATCTCTCAGCAAACCCGCGTAGGTCGGATGTCCAATGGATAGGATCTTGGGGGCGGTCGATGGTCGGGTAAACCCGACCGCATTCGGCGGCGAAGGAACCGGGGGAATCGCGAAGTCGTCGGCCAGGACCTGACGTCTCAACATGCTATTGACCCGCTTTCGGCTTGATGTACTTCACCCAGGTACGCCAGCGGCCCCGAATCAGCTTGCTGGTAGTGATTCTGACTCCCCGTTCATAAACAAGGCCTTCCTGATACGTCGCGTCTTCTGTGAGTTCATAGACCATTCTGGGCTTTCCCCGGTATACATCGAAACCTTGCGTTTGATGCCAGCAGCAACCGCTCTTCGTATAGACAAAATGCATTTTCTTTTTGGAGTTTGTTTCGAACATGCCGAGGCCGCCATAGTTCATTCGCGTAAACGAGCGGCTGAATACAAAACGTCTTTGAGTTTTCGAATATAGATAGATCCTGTAGGACGGCATTCCGTAACCGCCATTGGTGCCGTCGCAGATCGCTACATCATCGATTCCGTCAAAATTGAAATCATCAAAGTTGATGACGCTTTGGTCATCGTAGCGGTTCGTAACATTTGCCTTCGGCTGCGGGTCCCACATATCCGTAGTGGGCAAGGTTATTGTCTGGAAAGAGCGGCGTGCATTCTTTCGAAAGAACCTAACCTTAATGGGGCCGCAACGCCCGTGGTCCGCTCCCTCAGAGCATTTGCCGACATCCAGAACGACATCTACCACTCTGGACGCGTCATTCAGCCGAAATCGGTTCTGAGCGGGAGAAACAGTAGCCAGTAAAATTGAGAGGACAGGCAGGATGAGGATCTTCATACGCAGAGCTTATTCAAGCCTCGAGATTTGAACAACCGTAGTACCAACAGCGCCTGGGTGTGGATACGTATTCGCGTCTCGGATATGGGGCTATCATCTTCGGGCCATTCGCATCTGCTCTATAAACATGACGCTCCACGGAGCTAAAACCGCACGTCCTTTCTTTTCCGACAGTCGCGATAAAAAGATGTAGAGCTATGAGCGAATCGAAATATCGAAGTTCTGTCAGTCTGATTCGTCTAATTTAAAAGGTCCAGGCTTGCGACTGAAAGGCGCAAATGGGAATGGGAAAGTCAGGCTACGGCTGCCGGAATCATTTTGCGCCACAGCATCAGAGCCAAATAAGCCCCAAGGACGATGTCGATGGACATACAGAACATGGGCCACCAGGTTGGGAGGCCCGGATTCTCGATGAACAAGTGGTGAAAAATGTCCATGACGCCGTGTCCAACGATGCCGGCAGCGACGATCCAGAGATTCGTTCTGAATCCGACCGCGGCGATCACAACAAACACCGAAGCGAGGATCGATTCGTTCACGAGAGCAGTGTTCGAGCCGCCCAATACGGCATAGAGGCAGTAATACGATGCGATGACGATCAATGCGACCGGATAAAGGGCACGGTCGCGATCCATCCCGACGACCGTCGAGAAAATTCCGATACCAATTCCAAGCAGGACACCGACTACGTATTCCATTTATTCTTCCTCCGAATCTTCGCTTGTGCCTTCCATCGGCCCACGTCGCTGAGGCTTCAAAACCAGCCGGACAAACTGGAAAACTGCACCAATTATGAGGGCCAGGATCGCACTAAAATATGGCCAGAAAGCCGATCCGACGATGGCATTCCATAGCTGAAGCAGGCAAACTGCGATCAGGACCGAAACCAGAGAGTAGCTCACAAACGAACCGCTTCCTGCAGCCCTCAGTGATCCGGGGGCGAAACCGCGCAGTCTTCGTAAGATCATCACTGCGTACGGAGCCAGACTGATGGCCGCAAATCCGCTCAAGACGCGCCAGCCAGCTGTCGGATGAGGCCCTGTGGCAAGGAAGAAAATGCCGGCCAAACTGAAGGTGAACGGCAGTATTGAGTTCAGGAGCAGCAGTCGCAGCCAAAACTGTTCGATCTCTTTCCATGCGTGCAGAGATTCGTTCCGATAAGCGGCAACGATCCCGGCAAAACCCGCAATGGCGAGCGATATTTGGGCGGTGGCGATAAAGTACCGGTCTAGTTCCATGAGGAAGTTCGCGTTTTAACTTTGGCCAAGGAACTGTGTCGAAATAAAGCCCCAAATTATGATCGTAAGTCCAGCGATCTCGCCGACTGTCAGCATATAGACATACCAGGTGGTCCGAAAGTCTCGGTTTCGGAACAGGTTGTCGGTCTTGTTCAACATGCCCGTGACGAAATAACCAACGATCGTAACACTCAGGAAAATGAGGATCGATCCCAGGGCCGTAAGTTGAACCGTTGGTGAATAAGGACTGTACTCAAGGAGCTTTGCAATGACCAGCATCGCGAAACTGTAAAGAAAAGCGGCGCGGTGAGCGATGTCGATATAGGCCGGCGCCATGTGGTCCGCACTCTTCAACATCCGCTGATGTTTTACGATCCCGATAAGCATTCCCGCAAGAAGGAAAAGCCCGGAAGCCAAAAGACTGATTTTGACAGCAAGATTCATTTTAGGTTTACAAAATAATTTATAAAGATCGTCGTGGTGATCGATCGCAACAATGTGAAATTCCCCAGCCGTTCAGGCCGATCGAGAATTGTGATCTGGACGCCAACGGCGATTAGCCGAAAACACTCATTTTCGGCGACGAGATACAAGCGGAGCCTCGCGGACGAATCGATTCGCTATCGATTCCTCGAGCATCCAGCGTCCCATTGCTCCATACGAAACGGGGAACCAGGAATTTAGCGCTCCGGCCCAATCGGGTGAAGCTACGGGAGGCTCCTCCTTTCCTCTAGCGTTGACTCCCGCACGTACAAGTGTCCAGCGAAACGACGAAAAAGCGCCGCTCCCAAGGCTATCGATCACTGCCTGCTGCTCCGCAGCTCCACGGCCGATCGTCCCAGGAATCCAGGAAAAAAAGCGCATAATGCGAGTCATCGGACTTCCCGGCGGTGCGGCGATCATGGTATTTATGATCAGGATTCGATCGACGTCCGAATCCGACATTGCCGCCTCGATCGTTGCGGTATTTGCGGATAATAGCGCGGAACGATCATACCTGGTTGAAGTAGTCCCAACGACGGCAAGTACGGCGTCGGCACCTGAAAACGCCTCTGCAAGAGCGACCCGGTCGGAAAGGGTTGTAACAACGGCAACTCGTGAACAGTTCGGCACGTCAGTTACCCGTTCCGGCCGGGAGCGAACTATCGCGGTGAATCCTATCCCCTCAGCTCGGCATATATCCAAAATTCCCTGACCAAGTCCGCCGGCCGCCCCAATAACCGCCACATGCCGAGGCAGAGGGGCGTTTTGAATAAACGATGTGGACATTTTGAAATGACTCGGACTGTAACACTATCGGCCAAGGCTGCGCAAGACGAAGTCCCCGTGGTCAAACGAGGCCATGATCTACGTGCGAGTTGTTGATACGGCACGCCGCAAGGCGGAATTTGTTGTCGTGGAGTCGAAACCATGCAGTTGAACGAAAGGCAACAGAGTTCTTTAGACGATCAATGCGCAAATGTAGAAAGTGCCGGGCTTCGCCGCAAAAAGCTGCATTTCAGTTCAATTCCATCTGCGATCTGCATCGCGGCCCCAACGATCCCGAATACCTCGCTGCACGGTCGGTTGAATCGATGCATTTGAGCTTGTCGGGATGCAACTGAGCCGCCAGCTATCGTTTTTCATTCATTATCTCTTTTATTGCCCGCTCAAGCACTGCATCCCGGCCATCGGTTAGATCGGTCACTTTTGGATGCACGACGATATCGGGAATAACTCCGACGCCGACAAATTCAGTTCCGTCCGCAAAGGTGTCGTGTTTTGAGCAAATGCGTGCCATCCCGCCGCCAAAAATGCAGAAATCGGCTTATTTCCGCGGCTCCCGCCCATCGGCCTTAACGGCTTTCTTTCGAAATCTCCGCACCTTCGCGAGATTTCCGCAGTCCCGCATATCGCACCAGTGACGGTTACGGCCGCGGCTGTCATCGACAAATAGCCAGCCGCAGGAGTCACCGCCGCAAATTCGGATCCGTTTGGCTCGATTGGAAGTAAAGAGATCGACGGCTGCGAAAACGACTGTATCAAGCATTGCATCGAGCGGCTCGACATCTCCGCGTTGCCTAAGTTCAAAGCGGCCGCCTGCATACTCGATCTTTTGGCCGTCGAGTGCCCGCCGCCGTTCTTTTTCTAGGTACTCGATGTCGTTGGACAACGGAGTTTCGCCGCCGGCCACAGCAATGGAAAGTCCATAGATCGCCGCACGGATCTTGCGTGCGCGCCGCAAACTCGACTCGCCGCCATCGATTGTTCCCGCGCTTTTCAAAAGGCCCCGAGCCGCTTTCTCACCGATCGAATTTGCTTTCACGGCCCATGAAACCAGATCGCCAACATCAGCGAGGCTGTCGCTGGCGGGAACGTAGCCCTTGTCCGACTGCTCCCAGCTAGATGCCGTGTTTACAAGATCGAGGCTCAAATCGCCCGCGATGAGTTTGAATTTGTCAGGCCGCAGTTCCATTCAAAATAAATTATATCTCACTTGCACGTAACCGCCAATTGGCTCTTGACAGGTTACATCGCGAATGATACCGTGTAACCGCTCTCACGGCGTTAGACAGTTACGACGAAATTATTTCAAGGGAGACCTAAAATGGAAAAACAGCAGATAATCGACGAATTAAGAATGATCTTGGATGGCGAACCGTGGCACGCGGCCAACCTCAAGGAGACGCTCAGCGGTATAGATGCCGGACGCGCCGCCTTAAAACTTCCCGGGACGCACAGTATCTGGGAGCTTGCCGGGCACATCACGGGTTGGAACAATGTTTGGGCCGAACGCCTTAAGGGAAATCCCATTAGCGAACCGCTCAACGGCAACTTCCCTGAAGGGAAACAGATCGCGGATGCCGCATGGAAAGAGCTGCAGACGCAGATCTCTGACTCTTTCGGAAACTTGATCCGTGCGATCGAAGAGCGCTCGGAAGGCGCGTTCGGCGAGAAGTTCGAGGACAACGACTATTCGCTCAGCTTTTTTCTTCACGGCACCGTGCGGCACAACGTACATCACGCCGCACAGATCGCCTTGCTAAAAAGCGCGACCGAAAAATACGGAACGGCGGCTGCTTGAAGGTTGGCGATTCCGCGAAAAGACCGTGCCCCCGTACGGCGTCCCATTAAGGATCTGGTTGTTCAATGAAGACACAGATTCGATCTGCCGGTCGTCCGGAACTACGCGGACGACCGCTTCGTTGCATTTTGTAATACCTTTCGCCGCCGCGTCGAAACGGGACTATTTCATCTTCCTGATCTCCTCGACAGCCCTTTCGAGCACAGCATCTTTCCCTTCGGTAAAATCTGTTACCTTAGGCGAGACGAGGATATCTGCGATCACGCCGATGCCGATAAACTCGGTGCCGTCGGCAAATGTGTCGTGTTTTGAGCATATGCGGGCCGTCCCGCCGCCGGGAAGCGAGATCACTAGCGGTTGGCCGGTGCTGCCGCCAGAAGGTTCGCCAATGATCAGCCCGCGTTTTGTCGGTTTGAATGCAACAAGGAAATCTTCGGCGGCGGAAAAGGTTCGCGGGCTAGAAAGAACAACAAGCGGCCCGAGAAATGGCTCGGCTCCGTGACGCATTTGCTTTATCTGTTCTATTGAGATCGCTTCGGCTTCTTGGCCAAAAACCTTATCACTTTGGCCCCACGGCCGAAACGTAGGGTGATATTCGCGCGTGTACCAACTCGACCCCTTGAACGGCTTATCGACGAAATACGATAAGAGGTTATAGCCGACGTTCGAGTCGCCGCCTCCGTTCTCGCGAAGATCGAGGATCACGCCGCTTGCTTTCGACATTGCGGGGAAATTCTCGGACATGAATTTCTCCTCGCCTGGCCCGTCCGACATTGTATTTATCGTGACCAACGCAATGTTGTTCGGCAACATTTTTAGCTCGAAATCTCTTGACCGGTTTGGCAAATTTTTCAGCTGCTCACGGGTTAGACGCGGAAGCGATCGTCGAAAGACCTTTCCGTCTGCGTCTTTTAGTTCGAGTTCGACGGACTTGGAAACTGAGCCGCGTAGCAGGAAATATTCGTAAACGCTTGTCGCCTTTGATTGCGGCGTACTGTCGCTCACATACGGGGCTACATTTTTTTCGGCGTATTCTTTTACACGGACACCGTCAATACTGGTGATCTCCTGTCCGACGGCGATGCCTTCGCCGCTCAGTTTTGGATCCTGGACATTGACGATCAGCACGTGCCCCTCGATCAGCCGAGTCGTGATGGCCGGTCTCGCCAGTACATCAGCCTGCAGCTCTTTTGGAAAGAAAACATTTGTGTGTCCGTCATGCAGTTTGCCGGCAAATTCCTGCATCACGCGGTAATATTCGAGGGTCGATCTGGTGACCAAAACCTTTGGAATAAAATCGAGATACGTCTTATCCCAATCAAGATCGGGTACGAGGTTGAAATTGATAAAGTTATATTTAGCCGCCGACCAAAATTTCGAAAGACCGGCGATCTTTTCATCATTGGTGATATTTTCCTTGTACGGTGTCTTGAGGGCTTGGCTCTCCCAGAAATCCGGGTCGTTCCAAAACTGCAGCTCAGAGGCCTTTATCTGCGTGTAGCATTTCGCATCACCCTTTTGAATGATGAAATCGTAGGTCTTTCCGGCTTCGACCTGAAAGCTGATCTTGTCAATATCGGTGATAAACTCGACCGTTTTCTTTGAGCCTTTCTTGACAGAGGTTTCGTAAACATCAGGTTTTGTCTCTGGTGAAAGTCTCCACGCATCTTTCTTCTGAACCGCACCGTCCTGGATCGTCACCGTGCTGGAATTCGCCTTGATCGTCGGGATCTGTCCATTTGCAGCCAAAGCGGCTAAGGCAACGAATACAATGAAAATGATATATCGCGAGATTTTCATAATTTTGACTATTGACCAAATATGGGAACACCGCCGCGCTGGAAAATGTGTCAGCTTTTCACCGATTCTTACGGCAGAAGATGGCGTAAACGCTGATTACTTCGCTCAACAACAAAATGGCCCCGCCGGATGACGAGGCCATAATTCTGCGTTGAGCCATTACTCACGTGCGGGCTGCGGACACGGTTTGTTCAACAAACTTAAGTCTGTTGGACTTACATTCCCAAGCCGTCATTGCCCTCGTTCGTCAGGGGCGTCGGCGATCGAAGAAATCTTTCTTACTAAGACTCAGGATCGTCCTTCCACATCCCGCTCGCTTCTCCGTGGTTGCGTTGGTGATCTAGAAGGTCGGCTTCTAGTTCCTGCCTCCGTTTCCCGGCCGCTCTCCGAGCCTCAGAGAATCCGCTGCTTTCATGTAACAATTTTTCCAGTTCCTGCAAAACGAGCAACTGGATCTCAGTTCGATCTTCGGATGATAGTGCCATGATCCTATCTATCTTACTTTTTAGTACATACAAGATGAAAGGCCCCGGCTGGTGCCGAGGCACGTTCAAGTTTACGTCGGTCATGCGGTGAAGCATACCTTCACCGCAAATAGAGCGGCAAAGCCGCAAAGCATCCTTAGTTTTCAGCTTCATTTCTTCGGGCTATGCCCATCTATTTGCGGAAAGGCTCGGCCTTTCCGGCCCTACTCCAAGTTTAGAAATGCGGCTTTGCCGCCCGTTCGGCCGCCGAAATCGGCGGCGTAGCCGCGGAAGAATCTTATGGCTTATCGGTGAAGTAGAACTTCACCGCAAATAGAGCGGCAGAGCCGCAGGAGATTAAGCAGCAAAGCCTTCCGAACGCTCTTTCCCTTTATCTTTGCCATCATCTCCTTTCTCCGGGCTTCGCCCGCCTATTTGCGAAAAGGCTCCGCCGCCCGTTCGGTCGGTGAAACGGCGGCATAGCCGCGACGAATTAATCGGCCTGTCCGGTGAAGCACATCTTCACTGCAAATCGAGTGTCAAGCCGCGAGAAACGCAAGCCTGACACAGCACATTACAACTCCAAGTCCGTAAGCCGGATTTTTTTGCGAATAATCTCAACCGAGTTTGTTTCATTCGGCTGAACAGGATCGCTGGCAGCGGCGTCCACTGGCATGAATATTGAGATGCCACGTAACTCTACCAGGACGGAGTTGCCGGAGCCCGCTACCGGGGGCGGTAGTGGCGGATTCTGGCTCGGGGGAGTGAAGCCGAATGCACCGCGAACCTTCACATTTACTTCTTGATTGCCGTAAATTATGCAGCTCACAAGCTTAATTTCAAGACGGTTGTTATTGGCGGCGTTTTGCAAGCCCGACATTCCACCGGCGGCGATAATTCCGCCGGCCCAAGGGAGTGTGTGCACCGGGTTTGTGTTATAGATGATCATGCTCCTGTGTGCTTCAAATAACGTGTAGTTCTCATTCGCGGATCCCGCCCCGACGATGAATCCGCTACCTACCAGGACGCCGGTGGCGTTTCCCGTTATAAGATCCCCGAACGAGCGAACCTCAATGTGACCAGAACTTGATCTTGAATTTTCTATAATGCATCCGTGCTCGTTATCGTGAAGATAATTGTGACTCATACGGACGTTTATCACTGCGTTCGCTGAATTGTTGGTGTTCAGCACCCTTATGCCTTCAAAACCACCGTAGAACTCGTTGTCGATAAGCTCAGCTTCAAGTAAACGATTTGGCATAGCAATATTGCGGACGTCAACCGCTCGCGGGCTGCCGGTTGAGGTGACGTGAGCAACGAGCACATAAGACCCCTGCGGGGACAGGAGCGAGGCGTCGATACTGCCGACTGACAAGGAATTGCCCGTGATCGTTAGCCACTCGACCGCGTTTGACCCGCGACCCACACGAATGACACCGACGAGAAGTGGACCGGGGAGGCTGAACGATGAAGCAGGCAATCCTGATCCGTCAATAACCACCGCCGATCTGTTTCCGACAACACCGGTCAGAGACATATCTGGCTGTAATTCTAGCCGCCCCGCCTTTGTCCGGAGACTGCCGTCCGGTCGATTTCGCGATAGGGTGTACGTCCCGGGGGCGAGTATAACGGATGTACCCGCGTTGTTTGGGTCATCAACCGCGGCATAAAGCTCCTCGACATTCGAGACCGCTACTGATCCGCCATTTGCCGCGTTCGTTAAAGGCACTAAGGCAGTCAACGAGAATAGAGTGGCGACCGCGATAGAAAGATATATCCTGCGTACTGTTAACCTGGATAACATAGAACCTCCTGAGAAAATTTGCTATTTTGGGCGCCGATTGCTATATAATGCAGCCGAAAGCCCTGAGGCATTCCGCGTTTGCCATATCTGCAGCCGACGATAAGTCTGTACACGAGCAAGGTAGTGGGCGAAGATGGGAAATGTCTTTTAAGAATGTTCCAGAATTTCTCCAAAAAATATCCGATGGTGAGATGAGCGACGCAAAGAGTCTCAAATACAGCTTTCGATCCTTTCATCTGGACGTAGTTGAACGACTGCTGTTAAAAGATAAGATACCGATCCCGCTATCCCCAAAGGTCTTTGATGTCCTGGTGCAACTTGTCACCCGGAGCGGACACCTCGTTAGAAAAGATGAGCTGCTCGAAGCGATTTGGCCGGAAACATACGTTGACGAGGCGAATCTTGCTAGAGCAATTCACACCCTTCGAAAAGCTCTCGGAGACGATCAGAACGGGAACAAACTTATTGAGACGGTAGCGAAGATGGGGTATCGCTTCGTTGCCGATACCGTCGCCGAGCCGAATGGAGATCATCACTCTAAGGCACCCGACCTGAGCCTCGGTTCACTTCCGGTTGCGTCAACGTCCGAGTTGGAGGCCCAATTGGTACAAGGGCCGCCACGCGGTTATGCTTTTCACCCGACCACCTTGAGCCTGAAGATCGGGGCAGGCCTCGTATTGTTCTCTGTCGCGGCGATCTCCATCGGGACTTGGTTGTTTACTCGTAATCCCTCAGTTCGATCTATCGCGATCCTTCCACTAAGGTCGTTGAACGCAGAGAGTCGCGATCCGGCATATGAAATGGGCATTGCAAACACCTTGATCCTGAAATTACGGTCCGCGAAAGGGCTTGAAGTGCGACCGGTTAGCGTGACGCAGGCTTATGCGGACAAAAATACAGATCCGGTCACGGCCGGACGCGAGCAGGGAGTCGATTTTGTTTTGGCGTCGGAGTATCAGATCGCTGATGACAAGATACGAATAAGTTCGAGGCTTATTAACATTTCTTCAGGTACCGTTGAAGCCGAATTCAGCGATGAACAGGTCAGAACAACGATCTTTGCCATTCAGGATGAGGTGGCAGCCAACATAGGAAATCGGCTTTTGCGGAGGATGGAGCGGGTTGCCGGCAATGAAAATCTGAAGGAATACACGACAAACGAAGAAGCGTACAGATATTATTGGCTAGGCAAATCTCTGGCAGAGAAACAAAACCTCAAGGATGCGGAAAAGGCGATCCGTTATCTTGAGCAGGCGGTCGCTCTTGATCCGAACTATGCTCTCGCCTACGCGACGCTCGCCGATGTCCACGGAATCATTGCAATGAGCGGCGGAGATAAGCGTGAACACTACATCAAGCAGAGATCCACCCTCGAAAAGGCGCTTGCAATTGATGCGGAATTGCCCGAGGCGTACGCTCGGCTTGGAACGATGAAGATGATTCAGGACTGGGATTTCGATGGCGCAGAGCGGGCTTTCAGACGGGCCTTGGAGCTGGATCCTGATTCAGCCCTTAATAGGCGCGAGTATGCGATCTTTCTTAATTCAATGGGCCGCTTTGACGAATCCACTGCCGAAATAAAGAACGCTCTTCGTCTTGAGCCTGTCTCGGTACTAAACCACCGGATTTACGGAATGATCCTATTCTATTCGCGGCGCTATGACGAAGCAATCACGCAACTTGAGCGAACAATCGACCTCGACCCCGAATTTCGCGGGGCGTTTGGGTTTCTCTGCCAGGCATATCGTTTGAACGGCATGAGCGACAAAGCATTTGAATGTTTCCTTCGCTCGCCTGTACGGAAAGCTGAAAATGCTGCGAAAATCGATGCCTGGAAAACGATCTATAAAGAATCCGGGTGGCATGGGGTGCTTTGGCAGACAATCGAAGACGCACGGATGGATGAAAAAACAAGCAGGTTGTCGGCTTGGGACATGGCCAATATCTACGGCGAACTTGGCGAACGCGATAAAGCGTTCGATGTGATCGAAAAAGGTTTGGGCAGAGGGGGATGGGGTTGGACCGTTACCAAGGTAAACCCATTGTTGGATTCGCTGCGCAACGATCCGCGTTTCGACCAGCTATTGCGAAATATCGGATTGAATTAAGTTAAACGACACTCGAAATTCGGTCCAAAAGAAAAGGCCTCGCCGATGTGACGAGGCCTTTTTGTCTTTGCTGGATAGCATTGGGTGTTGGATCGAGCCCTTCCTTGCGTGCGGGCTGTTGATCTGTAAAAGCCAACAAACTAAAGTTTGTTGGACATTACATTCCCATGCCGATGCCACCGTCGCCTTTTTCATCGGGGGCGCCGGCGATCATGGGTTCGGTGGTTAGCATTAGGCCGGCGATCATTAGACACCTCGGCCGGACCGGTGACCTCTTTGAAGTCTCGCACAATTCGGTCGGCGTATTTTTTTTCAAGTTCGCGATAGTGTTCGACGAGCTTCTTTGTGTCGTGGCCGAACTCGGCGGATATTTTGTGCCGGACTTCGCGTATCCAGGCGATGCCAGGATCTTCTTTCTCTGTCATGGCGATACTCCTAAAAGTTCCATCGGCGTTACGAGCATCGGAACGTATAAACCAAGCATACCATTGATCTTTCGAATATGTCCGAATTTCTTTGCGTTTGCGAGGTGTTTGCAGTTCCATGTTAACAAGAAATCACATTTGAAATACGACGCAAACGCGAGATGCATCGCGTCTCCGTGAGGATCGCTCGGCATCATCTTGTGCCGGATGTAGGTCTCGACGATCTCGAATATCTCGTCAGGTGTCGGCAAGAGCGGAATTGAATTGATCGATTCAAGAGCTTCGTGTTTGTTAGGAAAGTTTCCACGTTCTAATTCTTCGATCACCGCGACGCTCGTGACCAGCGAGTACTCGTCGTCTGCAGTCGCCCAAAACTGTCGCGTCCAATCGCGGCGGGCGATCATGTCGGGTTCGGTGCGGACCTCGTGGTAGAAGCTTACGACGGATGTTTCGACGTAGATGCGCGACTTCATTTGTTGATTGTACAACGGAAAGGCCTCGGCGGTTACCGAGGCCTTTTGGGATTGAAGAACCCGGTCGCTATTGCCTCCGGTTCTGACAGGTTACGCCGCAAGCGGCGTTCGGGACAGGAGTGTCCCCGCTCCGTTACATACCCATGCCCATGCCGCCCATGCCGCCGCCGGGCATGCCCATGCCGCCGTCGCCCTTTTCTTCGGGGACGTCAGCGATCATGGCTTCGGTGGTGAGCATAAGGCCGGCGATGCTGGCCGCATTCTGAAGAGCGGTTCTTGTGACCTTTGCCGGGTCGATGACGCCGGCTTTTACGAGGTCTTCGAACTTCTCGGTGGCGGCGTTGAAGCCAAAGCTGTCTTTGCCTTCGGCGACCTTGCCGACGATCACGGCGCCTTCTTTGCCGGCGTTTGCCGCGATCTGGCGAAGCGGTTCTTCGAGCGCGCGGCGAACGATGTTGACGCCGATCTGTTCGTCGGAGTCCTCTTCGCTTGCCGTAAACCCATCGAGCACGCTGGCGGCACGCACAAGTGCGACGCCGCCGCCGGCGACGATGCCTTCTTCGACCGCCGCACGGGTCGCGTGCATTGCGTCTTCAACGCGGGCCTTCTTTTCCTTCATCTCGGTCTCGGTCGCGGCACCGACCTTGATCACCGCAACACCGCCGACCAATTTGGCAAGACGTTCCTGCAGTTTTTCGCGGTCATAGTCCGAAGTCGTTTCTTCGATCTGGTTGCGGATCGTCTTGATGCGTCCGTCGATCGCATCGCCTGCACCGCTGCCTTCGACAATGGTCGTGTTGTCCTTGTCGATCGTGACCTTCTTCGCACGGCCGAGGTCTTCGGTCGTGATCGCATCAAGCTTGATGCCGAGGTCTTCGGTGATGACCTTGCCGCCGGTCAGGACCGCGATGTCTTCAAGCATTGCCTTCCGGCGGTCGCCAAAGCCGGGGGCCTTAACTGCGGCAACGTTCAGCGTGCCGCGCAGTTTGTTCACGACCAGCGTCGCGAGCGCTTCGCCTTCGACGTCTTCGGCGATGATCAGCAGCGGACGGCCCTGTTTGGCAACCTGCTCGAGGATCGGCAGAAGATCGCGCATGTTCGAGATCTTTTTCTCGTG
>JADYZI010000519.1 GCA_020853255.1 Acidobacteriota bacterium | reverse complement strand
TCGGCATCGCGGGACGCAAGATAGTCATTGACCGTAACAACGTGAACGCCGCGTCCGGTCAGGGCGTTGAGATAAGAGGGAAGCGTCGCGACCAGCGTTTTACCTTCACCTGTGCGCATCTCGGCAATGCGGCCTTGGTGCAGGGCGATGCCGCCGACCATCTGCACATCGAAATGCCGCATTCCGGTGACGCGTTTCGAAGCCTCGCGAACGGTGGCGAAGGCCTCAACCAAAATCTCGTGCAGGATCTCCTGTTCCTTTTTGCGGCGTTCATCCTTGTCGGTTATGCCGTCAAGCGTGGACGCGATCCGCTCCTTAAATTTAACTGTCTGGGCCTTTAGTTCATCATCCGACATCGTTTGGAGCGACGGTTCAAGATCATTTATCTGTTGAACTGTCGTTTTTACTTTTTTTAGAAAGACGTCGCTCGATGAGCCGAATATCTTTTTGACCAACTGGTCTGCAAATTTGTTTGCCATTGTGTTCCTCTAGGTGTCCGGCAAACTTTAGTTTGCCGCATCTTGTGCCGCCAGAGATATTTATTTCAATTGCCAAACATCAACAAACTAAAGTTTGTTGGACTGTTCGCGAAGTATTGAACTCTGAACTTGGGTATGGCGGGCCGAAGAAATGGAAAATTTGAAATATCGCTTCCGCTTCGCCGCTACTTTGCGTCTTTGGCAAGCAGCGTGGATAGAGCGGCTCGTGGCAGGCGGGTGACGACCATAACATTGCAGCCGGTGGCGGAAAGCCTGGTCCTGTCGGAGATCGCCTTTTGCTCAGGGGCCGTTGAGCCTTTGCGAAACAACTCCCATGCGGCGTCGAGTTCTTTGAGGAATGCCTTCGCATCCGCCGGTGATCTTTTAATGTTTGAGACCTCAAGCGAGAGGCCGTTTGACGTCAGCTTTAATACGAACTTCGAATGCGTCGCATCCTGGCCGGCAAATCTTTCGCTCGGGATGCAGTCAGCCAGCCCGTAGCCGTCGGTCATTTGCTTTTCAGCCCATTCCAGCGTTGGCCTCAGCGTTGTGTTCGTTACAATGAAAGACTCGGCGGTATAGCTGCCGATCTTGTTGTCATGAACGCAGGGAAGGACCGTCGATTGAGCTATCTCGAACGTATCGGCAGCAAGGTGAAATTTGCCGATGCGATTGAGGCGGCTGAGGCTTGAGATAAAATATTCAAGATCGGCGTAGTAATTGCCGATAGAGAGGTCCAGCGGGTCCCGCTCGTCATCGGGTTTTCGGTCAAGATCGTCTTTTATCTCGATCTCATCGGATATCTCAAAATGCCTCGTGGTCGCCGCATGCCCCAGCACCGGTGTTGCACCAACAAGCACAAGCCCGAGATACACACCGAGCGTGGTGAGGATAATTATCGAATTTTGGCTTCTGCGGTTGCTCAATCTGTTATTTGCTTGCTGTCTTGTTTGTCGCCGAAATTACAGCAGTGCTGCTCGGTTCGGCCGGGGCCGCCTTTGCCTCGGCCAGTTTGCGTTGGATCATCTGCTGGACGATCGGTTTTTCGAAGTTAAGATTCAGGAGAAGGCTATTGCCGTCGCTCGAGGTGCTGGCGGCTTTCAAGAATTCCAGTTCGTCGTCCTTAGCTCCGATCGCTCCGAGCGTTATCAAATTCCGCAGGGACGTTGCCATTGTATTAGCTTCATTCGGCGATGTCAGGTCCGACCGAATGCTGGCGGTAAAGTTCGTGTCGTTCTGCTCAACGGTAATGGTAACCTTCTTTGAATTTGGCTTTTTCTTTGGGTCGAGCTTTTCAAGATAGCCGAGCCATCCGGCATCGCCGACCGCAAGGATCCAGTCCTGTGCAAGTTTCACCATCGCCGGATCGTTCGGAATATTCGGATCGACCGGTACCGGCTTTGGGTCTTTCAAGATAACCGTTTTTCCATCTTTTGCCAGGCCGAGCGTGCCGGTTATTACCACCTTGAAAGGCTTGTCAAGCTTTAGCTGCTGGGCATCTATCTGAGCAAGCGTCTCCTTTGCCCGATCTTTTAACGGCCGCTTGTTGATGAAGATGCCGTTCTCATCCGCCTTTGCCTCTTCCGCGTCAGGCGGCACAGGGTTGGCCGGTTCGGCCTTTGGGCCTGTGTTGGAATTGGCAACGTCTGTCGGGCTAGGCTCATTCTTTTCGGGAATTAGCGGCCGCCGGTTTTTTCGGTACCGCGGGCTTCGCGGCTGGCCGGCGTCGGCGGAAGGCGTTCCCTCGACCTTGAGCAGTGAGGACGAATCGTCCTGATACGCGTTCGGGGCCGGAGGAGGCAGATTTGGCTGGACCTTCAACAGGTCGGTTCCACCGCTCCCAAGCGGCGTATAAGGCGGAATGCCCGGCGGATTCAATGCCAGATCGCCCGGCGTTGCGTTCTCGATGAATTGCTCAGGATTTGCAAGGTGAAAATATCCTTCGGGATATTCCAGCTTGTCGTCGGACACAACGATGTACGTTATCTCGTCCTCTGGGCCGAGCTCTGTTCTGTCATAGGCCACATCGGCGTACTCGCGGTCGGTCCCGTAGAGAAGGGCACCGAGATATGTCATATCGACAACCTGGCAAACCCGTCCGACCCACGGGCTGTCGCAGCCGCGCATTGCCAAAACATTGGTCTGGGCAATGAATACAAACACAGCGATGTGAAGAACGGCCGAGGCCGCCAGGATCTTATAGATCAGCGGCGAGAATTCCCAGTTCTTGATCTCGTAATGTCTGAACAGCCCGCCGTCCGGCTGTGCTGCCGTCTCAACGGTTGCCTTATCGAATGATTCCTGCTCGAACATAAAACAAAGAAAATATTGCGAACAAACGTCTTAGAGGTTGAAAACCGCTTCTTGTCTTAGACGCAAAGACCGCAGCCCGCGTTGCGGGCAATTGAAAATTTTAACATTTCGACACGCCAATTGGTAGTGTCGATTTTTCCTTGCGGGAAGGCCGCGTGCTGCCTATTACGCCCTTGCATATGAGGCTGTGTCAAAACTGAATTCTTCAGCGGGCTATGCCCGTTTATTTGCGGAAAAGCTCTGCTTTTCCGTTCCGGCCCTATCAGTCAGCCTGCGGCTTCGCAGCCTGCAATTGCCCGATAACGCCAATGGAATCAATGGTTTGCGGTATCGCCGGCATAGCCGCATTGAAGTTCAACGAGTTTCGGAAAAGCATAGCTTTTCCGCAAATAGAGCGGCGAAGCCGCAGTTGGAGCGATCCGCATGGACATTGATCCGCTAACTTCATAAAATTCAACCATATGGCACGTTCGCGATACGGCAGCAGGCGGCGGAACAAGGACGGCCCGCCAAAGCGTAACCGTTCTTCATCAGAACGTTATGATAAACGGCGGCTTGCAGCGG
>JADYZI010000518.1 GCA_020853255.1 Acidobacteriota bacterium | reverse complement strand
TGTGGATAGTTATCTGAATGTGGGCCTCAATTGCACTCTCACTGCTGTCGGAGATGCTTTCCGAACCGGCTAAAACATCGCTCAAGGGTAGATTCTGAAGGAAGTGACCTTTCTTCGAAACGTCTAACATAAGAGCATACACTTATACCTATGCAATTTTCTACTGGAAAATTGCAGAAAATCGTCATTTTGCAAAGATTTTTTTTAAGCAGGGGGCCGCCCGCTCCGTTACGGTCCTATCAGCAGCCGTCGGATAATCCCAAGCGGATCGTAAAGAAAAGACGCTGGACAACCCGCAGCGTGTCCGATTCAGCCATTATTCTCACTGTCCTTCGCTATCAATCGTTCCGCCTCTCGCCCATTTTCGGCGGCGGGAATTACAAAGGGCCGTATGCCTTCGCCCGAGGGCGATCGCTCCAAAGCAGATGCAAGCACTTCGCTGATGTGCTTGACCGGAACGACCTCAAGCTCGTTTCTCAGGTCCTCCGGGATCTCGTCTATATCGTGTTCGTTGTCAGCGGGCAGTATTATCCTGCGTATCCCGGCACGGTGGGCGGCCAGGACCTTCTCCTTTACACCGCCAACCGGGAAGACCAGCCCGGAAAGCGTGATCTCGCCGGTCATTGCCGTATCCGACCTGACCTTGCGGCCGGTGAAAAGCGATGCAAGCGCCGATGCCATCGTCACACCGGCGGACGGCCCGTCCTTCGGGATGGCGCCGGCCGGAACGTGCAGATGTACACCGTTTTGCTTTATCGCGTCGGCATCGATGCCGAGCTCTCCCGCATGCGACCATAGATAGCTGCGTGCCGCCTGGGCCGATTCCTTCATCACATCACCGAGTTGGCCGGTCAGCGTTAGTCCGCTTCCGCCCGGCAACCCGATCGCCTCAATGAACAGAACCTCGCCGCCCATTTCTGTCCATGCCATTCCTGTCGCGACACCAGGCGGCAATTCCTCACGGGCCTGTTCAGGATGAAACCGCGGCGGGCCAAGATAAGCATTCAGCCCGGCAGCGGAAACAGAAACCGTCTCCGTCGAGCCTTCAGCAACCTTGAGGGCCACTTTCCGTGCGACATTCCCGATGGTGCGCTCAAGCTGGCGAACACCCGCCTCGCGTGTGTAGCGTGCTGTCATCAGGCCAATGGCATCGTCCTTGAATTCAAGCTGCTCCGACGTCAGGCCGTTCTCTTTGATCTGCCGAGGCACCAGATATTGCCTTGCAATATTCAGTTTTTCGCGATCGCTGTAACCCGGAAGGTGAATTATCTCCATGCGGTCCCGGAGCGGCATCGGGATCGGCTGAAGCTGGTTTGCGGTGGCGATAAAGAACACGTTCGAAAGATCGAACGGCAGATCGAGATAGTTGTCGCGGAACGTGTTGTTCTGCTGCGGATCGAGTATCTCAAGCAAGGCCGACGCCGGGTCGCCGCGAAAATCGCTTCCCAGTTTGTCGATCTCGTCGAGCATCAATACCGGATTATTCACACCTACACGCCGCAGCGATTGAATGATGCGTCCCGGCATTGCACCGATATACGTTCGCCGGTGCCCGCGCAATTCAGCTTCATCCCGCATACCGCCAAGGCTCATGCGGTCAAACTCACGCCCAAGTGCCCGTGCGATCGACCGCCCAAGCGATGTTTTACCAACTCCCGGCGGGCCGACAAAAAGCAGTATCGGGCTCTTTGAATCGGGCCGCAATTTTACGACCGCCAGCGATTCCAGGATGCGCTCTTTAATATCCTCAAGCCCGTAATGGTCTTCATCGAGGATCTTGCGTGCCTCGTTCAGGTCGAGCTTTTCCTCGCTTGCCTTCTTCCACGGCAGTTCGAGGATGTATTCGAGATATGTGCGAATTACGTGATAGTCAGGCGCCGATTGCGGCAACTGTTCCATCCGCTTCAATTCACGCTCGGCCTCTTTTCTGACATCATCCGGAAGATCGGCGGTCTCAAGCCGCTCGCGCATCTGCCCGGCCTCGGCCTTTTCGCCCGTATCGTCCTCGCCGAGTTCCTTTTGTATCGCCTTCATTTGCTGGCGAAGGACATAATCGCGCTGCGATTTGTCCATCTCGGTCTGTGCCTCGGTCGCGATCTTTGACCGGATCTGCATTATCTCGACCTCGCGGGCGAGCGCCGCGTGCGTAAGTGTTAGCAGATCGTCCACGGTATCGGACTCGAGCATTTTCTGCTCGGTCTCGGGCCCCAGATCAAGAACGGACGCAAGGAAATAAGCAAGCTGGACCGGATTCTGCTGTGACATCACAGCCATCCGTATTTCGGGCGGAATATTGGGGAGCAGGGCGAGTGCCTGCTGGATCATCGTCTGAATGTTCCGCTTGAGCGCTTCGACCTCTTCGTCATCCGTGACCGTCAGATCAGGCAGTATCTCGCACCGTGCGCGCAGAAACGGTTCGTCCTGCAGCCATTCGGTGACCTTGAACCTGTCAAGGCCCTGGACGATAAGCTGCATGACGCCCTCATTCCGCATCATGCGCTTGACGTTAACGATAGTGCCGACCTGAAAAAGATCGTCGAACTTCGCGTCGTCACCGGTCACATTCTCTGACTTTGTCGTGACACAGGCGAGGAGCTTTTCTTCAGTGGCCAGGGCCGACTCGACCGCCTTCACCGAGCGATCGCGGCCGACCGCAAGCGGCACGACAGTTTCGGGAAACAACGTCGTATTCTGCAGCGGCAATACCGCGATCTCAAAAACTTCGGGCTTTGGTTCAGATCCCTGTTTTTCCGGATTCTTATCTTCCGCCATAAGCACACCTGAATTACGCTGCGGTTCAGCCTAGGTCCTGGCCGCACCTCCTTTTTCGACCGTCCTAAGCCTGATTATGAGCAGTCCGTTATCAAAAACATGTTCAAGCTTCACACCGTCGATCGAAGTAGGAAACTTTAAGGTCTTTTCAAAACTGCTGTATGTTATCTCCATCTGATGATATGAGCCGCCGTAGCCGCAGGACTTGTCCCGCCGCGAACCGGCAATGTAAAGAACATTTCCCTGCACATCGATATGCACGTCCTCAGCAGAAACACCCGCCAGCTCGACCTTGACCACCCAGCCTTCCTGCGTTTTATACACATCAGCCGCAGGATACCAAAGCTGTCCGGATTGAACGTTCTTTGAAGAACCAACGAACTGAAAATATCGATTTGTCGATTTTGCCATTTACGCAGTGGTCAGTAGTCAATGGACCCTGTTATTTCTTGCTCCAAAACCCCGAACCGCTTGATATCTCTTCGAGTGCTTCAGCAAGTTCCTGCTGATCTTCCATCTCCAAAGCGATATCAGCCATTGCGATGATGCCGGCAAGAGTGCCGTTCTCATCGACAACCGGTACGCGGCGAACCTGTTTATCACCCATCAGGCGAATCGCTTCGAAGACAAAGTCGTCCGGTCGTACCGAAAAGATGTCGGTCGTCATTGCTTCGGCCACGCTCGCCGAGGCATCCTTGCCATCGGCGATCGAACGCACAACAATGTCGCGGTCAGTGACGATCCCGACAAGCTTTCCGTCCTCGACCACCGGCACCGAGCCCATGTCGCCGTCACGCATCATCAACGCCGCGTCCCGAAGCGTGTTCGCACGGGTCGCGGTCGTAACGCTTTTGGCCATTATATCGCGGCAGCGAATGCGCGA
>JADYZI010000517.1 GCA_020853255.1 Acidobacteriota bacterium | reverse complement strand
TGAGGGGGATCGAACCCCTGACCTCTGCAATGCCATTGCAGCGCTCTCCCAGCTGAGCTACATCCCCATTTAAGGAAGGCAATACCGCACCCGTGCGGCAAAGAGAAACTCTAACGAAAATCAGAACGAGCGTCAAGCATGGCCTGCTTATGCTGTTTCGCGAGGCTTCGTGTCCTGTTTCGCGCAGTTCGCGGACAAGTCTTCCGCTATCGCCCCACTCACTTGCCCTTAAACTCTGGCTTTCTCTTTTCGAGGAATGCCGAAACACCTTCCTGTTTATCCTCAGTGGAAAAGCAGATGGCAAAAAGATCGACCTCTCGGCGAAGCCCTTCGTCCAAATTTGAACGCGATGCAAATTTGACGGCTTCTTTCGCGAGTTGAAGAGCTATCGGAGCTTTCTCAGCGATCTTCGATGCAAGCTCCATTGTTTTTGCACGAAGCTCCGCCGCCGGATAAACGTGATTCACCAAACCAAATCGATAGGCGGTTTCGGCATCGATCATTTCACCCGTAAGGATCATCTCCATCGAACGGCCTTCACCTACAAGCCTGGTCAGCCGCTGTGAGCCGCCGCCGCCGGGTATGATGCCGAGGTTTATTTCCGGCTGTGAGAATTTCGCGTTCTCGCTGCAAATTCGCAGATCGCACGCAAGCGCCAGTTCGTTCCCGCCGCCAAGACAAAAGCCATTGACCATCGCGATCACGGGTTTGGGGAACGTATCGATAGTGTTGAAAAGCGTACGCTCCTGAAATACCGCCCGTTGCGTGACCGGTGTTTTCCCCTCAAATTCGCTAATGTCGGCGCCGGCGATGAATGCTTTTTCGCCTGAGCCTGTAATAACGACAACGCGCACGCCGTCGTCATTGCGAAGTTCATCAAGCGCCGCCACGCCTTCGACATGCACCGTGCTGCTCAGCGCATTAAGCTTGTCCGGCCGGTTGATCGTGATAACGGCAACTTTGCCGTCTTTCTCTAAAGTTATTGTTTCGTATGGCATAAACAAGTACGACAGGCCGTCAGCCTGTCGCTATTATTTGATCCGCGCGCCGATACCGATCTGCCTAGGGCGTCAACAGACGAACAGCCTGTTGGACCGATCACTCATCCATCCCTTCGGCAAGGTTATCATCCGCTATCCAGGCGACGAACAGCCGCAGCCAGGCCTCTTTTTGTTCGATGATCGAAACGCCTACGCGCGAAGTTCCGTGGCTTCCTTGCGAAAGGCGCACGACCTGGGCCTTGACCTCGACGGGAACACCGTCGGGCCTGTGCGACCGCACATAAAGCGTGTCACCCGAAGCGATCTTTTGATTCAGCTGAAACAAGGCTCCGAGCGTCGAGATGTCGTCCGTTTCGGTGGGTTCGCTCCAGGCGGCCCCATCATCGGTCCTTCCCGATACAACTATCGGTAGCCGCAGGGCCATCCTGAGCGCAAAGCGTTTTTCCTCAAACTGGGGCTGCATAGAACTTAACATTCGGGGGCTGTACGCTGTTCTACAGATTGACCGAAACAGTTTAACACGAATAGTTTACAACAAACTATTCTGCCAGGTCCGGTTGCTGGAAAATTTCGCGAAGCCCGTACGGGCCATTGCCCGCCTTGTGCCTCGACTAAGTAAGCGCCCGATAGTTATACTATAAGTAAAGCATTTATCTCAAATTTCGCGGTAAACCGCAAACAATGTTTTACAATATGGCAGAAAAATCGATGAGGCGAAAAGTTGTTATCCTAGGCTCCGGCCCGGCCGGATTGACGGCCGCGATATACGCTTCGCGGGCGCAATTGGAACCGTTGGTCATCGACGGCCCCCAGCCCGGCGGCCAGCTTACTATCACTACGGACGTAGAGAATTATCCAGGTTTTAAGGGCGGCATTATGGGCCCGATCCTGATGGACGAGTTTCGTGAGCAGGCCCTTCGGTTCGGCACCGAGTTTCTTAATGTGTGGATCAGCGAAGTCGATCTTTCAAGCAGGCCATTCACCCTTTACGGCAAGGAAAGTGCGGACAGCGAAGAGGTTACGACCGTTATCAAAGCAGACAGTTTGATCGTGGCAACGGGTGCATCGGCGAAATGGCTCGACATCCCGGGCGAAGCTCCCGTACCGGCGGGCTTTGGCGGCAATGGCGTTTCAGCGTGTGCGACATGTGACGGATTTTTCTTCCGGGACGTTCCTATCGTTGTCGTAGGCGGCGGTGACACGGCGATGGAAGAGGCACTTTTTCTTACCAAGTTCGCCTCGAGCGTTACGCTGATACACCGCCGCGATGAATTTCGTGCGTCGATGATCATGCAGGAACGTGTTCTAAGCCACGAAAAGATCAAAGTGCTTTGGCACACCGAATTGACCGAGATCTTTGGCGACAAAGAGACCGGTGTTCAAAAGGTCGGTTTGCGAAATACGGTCACCAAAGAAGAATCGGAGTTGGAGACGAAGGGGGTTTTCATCGCTATCGGGCATAAGCCGAATACGGATCTCTTCAAAGGAAAACTCGATATGGACGCGGTCGGCTATCTGATAACCGCCGGCCGGACAATGCAGACAAACGTGGCGGGTGTATTCGCATGCGGCGACGCTCAGGATTCATATTACCGACAGGCCGTCACTGCCGCTGGGACGGGCTGCATGGCTGCGATCGACGCCGAGCGGTTCCTTGTCGAACATCACGTTGAGACCGCGGTATCTACGCCGATAAATTGGTAAGTGGTTCACCCGCGAACAGAAACCGGCAGCGATATAAGATAAACTATCCAAGACATGCCTATTTACGAATATCAGTGTCAGAAATGCGGAGCGCACGTCGAAAAGCGCCAATCCGTTTCCGATGAACCATTAAAGATTTGCGACAAATGCGGAGGCGAGCTTGAAAAAATGATCTCGCTCTCCGGATTTCAGTTCAAAGGTGGCGGCTGGTACGTCACCGACTACGCAGGCAAGGGCGGCAAGGCTGCGGAAGCTAGACCAGACAGTGGAGGCGCGGAAAAATCTTCAGCCAAAGAATCAACCGCAGGCTCGGATACTGCATCCAACACCAAGGCGGAAGCGCCGAAAAAGGCTGAATCTTCAAAACCTTCGGATTAGATGAATAAGTTTGTCTCGATAATTCTCAACACACTCATCTGTCTGCTTCTTGCGGCGGCAGGAGTGTTCGGCCAGTCAGGTCACAATAATCGCACCACGGATAGCGACGGTACGATACTGAGCGTAACGGCCTGGCGGACCGACAAAAAGGCCGATCCGATAAAGCTTGAGGACCTGGATCTATACGAAAACGGCGTCGAGCAAAAAATTAAAGGCTTCAGCTATGACCCTTCGCCGTCGCGGATCGTTCTGCTTGTGGACAATTCGCAAACACTGGGAGCAGATGTCGAAAAACTAAAAAAAGCGACCATGGAGTTCGCTTATGAGATATTCGACGGCGACGAGCTCTTTGTTGTCGCATATGATGAAAAGGCAGAGATAATCCAGGAATGGACCGACGACGCCAAGAAGATCGAGGCGTCGCTTGCGACGTTTCGAAAAAAAGGGAACCCGTACCTTTTTGATGCATTAAGCTCAACCGTTAATGAAATACTCGTTCCCTTGATGCCCGGAACGCGAAAAACAGCCGTTGTTGTTATTGGAGACGGCCTCGATCGCGGAAGCTCGAAACCGTTCGACAAGGTACTTGCGGAGCTTCAAAATCTGAACGTAACGGTATATGCGCTTCAGCTGCCGGACCGAACTCGCGGTGCGTATAGGCGTGACGGTCCAAAGGCCGATGCTGCCCTCAAAGGCCTGACCGAAGGGACAGGCGGTACCATATTTCCGCTCGACGACGCCCGGACCGCCGCAAAGTCGATCTGTGATGAACTCCGCCGCAATCGATACCTTCTTTCATACTTTCCGCTTAATACATCTTCGTATGACGCCCGCCGCGTCTTTGTTGTCGCTGAGGAAGGAATAGCCGTTCGAACCAAGAAAGCCCAGCCGCCGAACATCAAATAAGAACGGCAACCCCTGTGACAACATGGGCAACGCGGCGAGTTCTTGCGTAGATCCTATCAGATGGATTTTAAAGTGTGATAGAATCGCAAGTCCGAGGTGTTAACCGCGTCCTAACCTGAGAGGCTGTTGTGAACGAAGATAAGGATTTCCCAGTACCACCGCCCGACGATTTTTCAAAGACCACGCCGAACGTAAATTTTGGCGGCGGCGCGGACGACGTGCAGAATGATTGGAACAAGACCAATTATAACCTGCCGAAACAGCCCGCATCGGATGAATGGGGCAAGACCGTAACCAACATCAGGCCGATCGATACGAGTAACCAGGATTTTGGCAAGACAGTCTATCCGGGCGCCCAGGGGGCGGTCCCGCAAACGCCTGAGTGGGGCATGACGGCCGCCAATGTTAACGTAAACCCGGCGGATATCGGTTCGACGCCCGAAGAGTTTGGCGGCGGCGGCGGTTATCAGAAAACGACACCCTACTTTCAGCTGCCTGAGGCGGAACGGGCAAAATATCAGAACCTTCCACCGACACCGACAGAAAAGGCCGAACAGGAAAAACAGGAGCAAGCGGCAAAAGGCGGCGTTCCCGGCTGGATCTGGGCTGTATTGGGCCTGTTCGGGATGTTCATGTTTGCACTCGTTGTTCTTGGGCTTGTGTGGTTCTTTGTCATCCGGGATACGTCATTTACGGCAACCGTCCGTCTTGCACCGCCAGGCAGCCGCATCCTTGTGGACGATAAGCAATGGGGTGTGACGACCGGCGAGGACGGGACGCGCGACCTGACGAATCTCAAACCCGGCCGCAGGATAATCAAGATCGTCCATCCAAATTTTGAATGCAAGCCCATGGAAGTGGAAGGCCGGGCCGGAGAAAAGCCGGAACCGCTGACCGCCCGCTGTACCCCGATCGACGTCAAACCCGGTGAGGACTGCGGCGTGTTCAACCCCGGTGAGTTTGACAAGGCCGAACGCTGCTACAATATGGCGCTCGACAAGCTTGGCAATCCGTTTACCGCCGAAGATCTGATAAACGCGCTGAATATTCTGATCATCAATTTTGATAGCGGTAAGTATGATATTCCGCCCGACCGTCTGGCGGCGTTGCAGAAAGGTGCGGGATTCATTAAAACGCTTCAGGAACGGGACCCGAGCCTTGTGCTCGAGGTTGGCGGCCACACGGACAGCGATGGTACACCGGCGATCAACAACCCGTTGTCGCAAAACCGTGCAACCGCCGTTAAAAACCAACTCGTCCGCTATGGCGTAAATGCCGATGGCCTTCAGACCCGTGGCTATGGCGCCGACAAACCGAAATTCGACAACAACACCGAACAGGGCAAGTTCCTGAACCGCAGAATACAATATTCGATCGTAAAGAAATAAGACCGTTCAATGCAGAAGCCCGCACGAAGTAAGGGCACATTTCTTGCGGAAGCCCGCACGAAGTAAGGGCACAACCCGATCGGACGGCATTTTACACCGCTACCGGTGCCGCGATCTTGCCCCAGGACTGGTAGTTCTCCAATTTCAAATTCTCAAATTTGAAATTCAAAAGCCCGTCGAGGCCTTTCAATCTGTCGGCACCGATCAACTCCAGACTTGGCAATTCGAAGGGTTCGCGCGAGAGAAGTTCGTTCACTTGTTCGATATGGTTTGAATATATATGCAGATCGCCGAAGGTGTGTATAAAATCGCCGACTTCCAGATCGCAGACGTGGGCTATCAAATGCGTCAACAAAGCATAGCTGCTGATATTGAACGGCACACCTAAGAACGCATCGGCCGAACGCTGGTAAAGCTGGCAATGAAGGGTTTTGCCGCCCTCGATCTTGAATTGAAACAGCGTATGGCAGGGCGGCAACGCAACGTCGTCGCAGGTTTCCGGGTTCCAGCCGGTCACGATCAAACGGCGTGAATTTGGATTCGTCTCAATTTCACCGATCAGCCTCGCGATCTGGTCAATGCCGTTCGTCGTCGGATAATCGCCGCCGAACGACCGCCATAAATATCCATAAACCGGCCCAAGATCGCCCGCTTTACGGCCAAACCGCGCCGTCTGTTCCTCGGTCGCCCATTCCTGCCAAATATCGACGCCGCGTGCCCGCAGATCGGCCTCGTCTGTCGAACCGCTCAAAAACCAGAACAACTCCTCAGCGACCCATCGAAACGGCACACGCTTTGTCGTCACGATCGGAAATCCTTCGCCGAGGTCAAACCGCGTTTGATATCCAAACGCTGATATCGTCCCGACACCGGTCCTATCCTCATGCCGCATTCCGGTCTCCAAAATATGCCGTAACAGATCGTGATATTGCTTCATGCCAGAACAATTGTAAATTGATAATTGCCGATTGTTAATTGGTTAAATCAGATCGCGCCGCACCGCCGCCCCTAATTTAACAACCCAATTGTAAATTGATGATTGGCCGATCGTTAATTGGTAGAATTAGCTAGCGTCCCGCCGCCGTATCTCATTTACCAATTTACAATGAAACAATTTACAATTAACAATTCATTATGAGCAGCAAACTTGAGGTCAGTTTTAACTCGCCGCAGTGCGGATGGATGTCGATCGGTTTTGAGGACGGCGTGGGCGAATTTCATACGACAACGGCACATGCCCCGCACGAACGGGCGTTGCCCGATCTGTTGAAGATCCTGACCGAACTTGCCGAGCCGAACGGAGAGGCGTCACACATTCTTAAATGGAATCGCGACCCGGAAGAATTCGACTTCGAATTTGTTCGTGACGGCGATGATGTATTGCTGAAGATCTTTCAATTCCCGACCGAAGACCGCGACAACGCGGAACGCGAACTGGTGTTCGAACATTCTGGCAAGGCGGCCGTTGTGATCGCATCATTTGCGGAAACTTTTGAACAACTCTACACCGACCGCGACACTGATGAATTTGAATTCAACTGGCGGCAGCCGTTCCCGTACGTCGAATTTGAAGAATTTAGATCCAAGATCGCTGCGATACGAAATTAGGTCGGAGCCCCGGCTTTAGCCGGGACTTGATCCAAATGCGACGACTTCTGTTAAGAATTCTGGCCGTGATCGTAACCGGTGC
>JADYZI010000516.1 GCA_020853255.1 Acidobacteriota bacterium | reverse complement strand
TTCGGAGCGGTGCAGGCTGATCGACTTTGGCGCCTGGGCCGATGAGCAGTATTCATTGCCTGTCGAAGATGCAGTGCTTAGCGAGGAAGAAGCTGAAGAGCTTGAAAGGGCATTGAAGGAGAAAATGGAGGATGGATCTGGCCCTGGCATTTTTTGATGTTGCACCAAGTGCCGGAGTTATCGGCGGCATGGCGGCGATCGCATTATTTCTGGTTCTGGCCGGCCTTGGCCTGATAGTTTTCTTCGCCTTGCGAAGAACGGTAAAAATGGCGTTCCGGCTTGCGATTGTTGCGATCATGTTATTCATTGGCGTTGCCGGTAGTGTTTCGCTTTGGTATTTCGCGTCAGACGGCCGAAAAGGCCCGCCCCGGCGGCCGGCCCCGCCGGCGAATGGCCGCAGGTAGCGAGAGCCTTCAGGCGGCGGTCCAAGCGTGCGGCCGACCAAAGTGCTGGAATATAGGGAGCAGGCCGTCGGCCTGTTCTCATTTTTAAATGGGAACACAGCCAAAACCCCCGAAGCGCCGTTTCTGGCATAGATATCATGGGCTAGGCACGAACGTTTTTGTTCTTAGCCTGGTCAGCCTGCTGAATGACACTTCCAGCGAGATAATCTATCCGCTGCTTCCGACATTTCTATTTCTCACACTCGGGGCTTCTCCGTTCCTTATCGGCCTCATCGAGGGCCTGGCCGAATCGATCGCCAGCATTCTAAAGCTCTTCTCCGGTTACCTCAGCGACCGCTTCAACAGCAGAAAGTTTCCTGTATTTCTCGGATATTGTTTGGCCGCGGTCTTTAGGCCGCTGTTGGCGCTGGTAAGCAGTTGGCCGCAGGTGCTGGCCGTACGGTTGAGCGATCGGGTCGGGAAGGGCATTCGCGGTGCACCGCGTGATGCTTTGATCGCCGCGAGTGTTCCGCCGGGAAAGCGCGGGCTTGCGTTCGGCTTTAATCGGGCGGCCGATCATCTTGGAGCGGTCATCGGCCCGCTTGTTGCGTTTGCGCTGCTTTCATACATTGCCGCCGATCCCGATTCGCCAACGGCCGGTGAATATCAGAGCGTCTTCCTTTTTGCATCGGTACCGGTGGTACTCGGCCTGTTCCTTATCATCTTCTTTGTTCACGAAGACAAAAAGCCTGTCCCCGAAACGGAAACGCTGCCTATAAGATTTTCACTTCGTGAGTTTGATCCTAACTTCAAACGATTCCTGATCGTTATCGCCCTGTTCACGCTGTCTAATTCAACCGACGCATTTCTTCTTCTACGGGCACGACAGGCCGGAATTTCGCCGCCGATGCTTCCGATACTCTGGATGGTCCTGCACTTCAGCAAGGTGGTGATGTCGCTGATCGGCGGAGACCTGTCAGACAAGGTCGGCCGAAAGAAGCTTATCTTTTCGGGGTGGTGCATCTATGCGTTGGTTTATGCAGGGTTCGCGTTTGTCGGATCGGCGTGGCAGGCGTGGGTGCTGTTTATCATCTACGGCGCATATTTCGGGCTTACCGAGGGAGCCGAGAAAGCTCTTGTGGCTGACCTCGTGGACGATGAGAAACGGGGAACTGCTTACGGGTTTTACAACTTGGCGTTTGGGATCACGGTCTTCCCGGCTTCGTTGTTGTTTGGATTTCTGTGGACAGAATTCGGCGTTGCTTCAGCATTTCTGGTCAGCGCCGGCCTATCAGTAATGGCGGCGGTCATGCTGACCACGATAAAAGTAAAGCGTGATGGATCAGATGAGAAATTGCGAAACGGGTAATGGCCATCATAAGAAGCATTGGCCATTACCCATTCGGAAAAAACGCCGGGGACAAAACGGTCAGTCCATCAACTGGATCGAATTGATGATGTTGCGGAAAGCAGAGTTATATCGATACATATCCGCCTCCGCCGAAACCGCCGCTATCGTCAGCAGGTTACCGCTGCGAAGCTGTACCGTATAGACCGTTACGACCTCGTCCCGGCCGGTCACCGGTGAACGGCCCGAAAGCGTTGTGGTATATGCCTCTCTGCCGCCGACCCTGGTGCGGGTCAGGTCATTTCGCTGCGATAAGTAGCTGTTGCCTTGGAGCAATTCGCCCACGTAATTCCGCGTAGATGCAAGCATTCCAGAAGGCGTTGAGCGATAGGCCCCGACCATCAAGCCGTGTGTAATGCCCTGATCGCCGTATGCTCCTTCCGGGGCAAAGATCAGGCTGCCGTCTCCGCCAAATTCGCGCCAGTTCGAAGGCACACGCATTCTCAGGTCGCCGCCGTCATACACGCGCATCCTTGATGAAGGAAAGGGCACGTTTCGCGAATAGGTCCCGCCGGCCGTTGGATTTCGTACCGGCCCTTCGCTGTTGCGCGGGTCCTGCTGTATCTGCGCCATCGTCCTCGCGGGAGGCAGGGCACGAAGGCGGGCCTGAATGCGTTCGAAGTCGCGCGTCATCTTGATCGGTGTCGGATCGACATCAAGCATCGCGGCCTCACGATTGATCTTTTCGTAGCGGTTGCCCGGATCGGGGTGGCTGCTGAGCCATTCCGGGCCGCGGCTGCCGCCTTGCTTCTCGATGGTGCGAAACATATTTGCAAGGTCGCGCGGATCATATCCGGCGTCGGCCATTATGCGGGCACCGAGAATGTCGGCTTGGGTTTCATACTCACGGCTATACTTCGTTTGCCATGCGGCGGCTCCGAGGGCACCGAGTTGCGCTCCGGTCTCGCCAGCCAGGACAGCACCGCCGAGGATCAGCCCTATGGTTCCAAGCTGGTTCTGCCAACTGCCTTGCTTGGTCGCCTGTGCCGTAGCATGGCGGAGAGCGACGTGTGCTATCTCGTGGGCCATTACGCCGGCCATTTCGCCTTCGTTTTGAGCGGCCTCGATCATTCCGCGATTAACGAACATTGGTCCGCCGGGCAACGCAAATGCGTTGATGTCGCTGGCGTTTACTACCTTGAAGCTGTAATCAAACGCAGGCTGGCGAAACTGCTGCGGAATGGCGGCAACCAAGCGTTCACCAACCCGCGAAACATAAGCCTCGGCCTGAGAGTCATTTAATATCGGGAACTGCTTTTCGACCTGTTGGGCCGCCTGGTTACCAAGTTTCACATCCTCCTGGACCTTATACTTGTTCTTCGGCATGTTGACCCGTGTCTGGGCGCCGACGGCAAGCGGCATAAGCGCAAGCAGGGCGGCAAAGGCCAACGCTGACCGCTTTAAATTATTGTGCAATATCATTTTTACCCTCCGTGAATAGATCTAATGAATTCTAGAGCAATCACCGTACCAGAATCAACGGCCAATACTCGCCAAGCCGCCTCGTTCGATGTTCAGGGGCAGTCGGCCCGTTTGCCGAAAAGCGGCTATTATCGGCCCGATCGGCCCAAAGAACTTCTGATGTTAACAGGATGTTAACTATCTAATGCGTGCCGCCGTGTCCGAGGCAAGGTTGGTGTAGATTTAAGTTTCAGACGAATTCCGGCATTGAAGCAAGCGACGTGCAGATGAGCGAAAATGTTGTTCCAAATACCATATCGTCCACAGGGGCAAAAAGCGTTCTGCCGGCCCACGCGGCCGCCGTGGGTTCGATGGACGGCCAACTCGACCTGCTTCGTGACAAGATACTACTGCTCGGCGGCAAGGCCGAATCGGCAGTAGCGGGGGCAATGCTCGCATTGGTCGGGCGGAACAGTGAACTTGCCCGGGCGATAGCCGACGAGGACCAGGTGATCGACCAGATGGAGCTTGAGATCGACCGCTTGAGCATAGATATTCTGGGCTCTCAGCGTCCGACGGAGCACGATCTGCGGCTTGTCGTTTCGGTCGCGAAGATCACGCCGATACTTGAACGCATCGCCGATCATGCGTCCAGCATTGCGGAAGCGGCGATCGTGCTGAATAATGAACCTCAGTTCGACAGCTATATAGATCTTTCATACATGGCCG
>JADYZI010000515.1 GCA_020853255.1 Acidobacteriota bacterium | reverse complement strand
GCACGTTCTCGCATCGTCACGCGTCGATGTATGACACGCTGACCGGCGAACGCTGGTCGCCGCTGACCGAACTGCGAAACGAACAGAATCCGAAGGCGAGATTCTACGTTTACGACAGCTCGCTTTCCGAATCAGGCGTCCTTGGCTTTGAATACGGCTATTCGTTAAAGTGTTCGGACGATCTTGTTATGTGGGAAGCGCAGTTCGGTGATTTTGCCAATGGCGCCCAGGTGATCATCGATCAGTACATTGCCGCCTCCGAGGACAAATGGGGGCAAACCTGCCGCCTTGTCATGCTTCTCCCGCACGGCTACGAAGGGCAGGGTCCCGAACATTCGTCGGCTCGGCTGGAGCGCTTTCTTCAACTGTGCGCCGAAAATAATCTCCAGGTCTGCTACCCAACGACGCCGGCGCAGTACTTCCACCTGCTGCGTCGACAGGTCAAGCAGGATGCCCGGCGGCCGCTCGTGGTAATGACGCCCAAGAGTCTTTTGCGTCTCCCGGCGGCAGGCTCCGCAATGGGCGAACTGACGACGGGCGGATTCCTGCCCGTTATCGACGACGCAAAAGCAGAAGACAAGTCGGCCGTCAAGCGGATTGTCCTGTGCAGCGGCAAAGTCTTTTACGACCTTGAAGCCGCTCGTGACGCGGCCCGTGACCCGCGGATCGCTGTCGTTCGGCTGGAACAATTCTATCCGTTCCCGGCAGAACGGCTTGCGGAACTTTTTGCTGCTTATCCGAATGTGGACCAGCTATTCTGGACGCAGGAGGAACCTCAAAATATGGGCGGCTGGACGTTTGTTGAAGACCGGCTGCGGGGCATAGTTCCGGATGGTGTTGACCTCCGCTACGTCGGACGTGCGGCCTCCGCTTCGCCGGCAACGGGTTCGTATACTATTCATGAGCTCGAGCAAAAGGATGTCATAAACGGAGCGATGATGGTCGACACCGGTGAGATCACGGCCGCAAGCGAACCCGAGGTTTCCGAAAACGTTGCACCCGCGGGGGCATGACGGGCCGCGGGTGTTTGATCTGCAAGAGGATTTCTGAAAGTAGCATTCACGCAGTAAACACCGACTCTTGTTCGTCTTATTAAGTATTTTTCTTCATCTTATTCGGTGGTGATCAGTTGCCGCTGAATAAGATGAAGGAAGTCTAAATTTCAAAGCAAGAACACCACACCAGGACTATGTAGATACGTTTATTCATCCTCTTTTTCGCTTGCCTGCGGCGAAATTAGCATCTAAACTCCAGATGCGTTGTATGAGATCGATCACCCATTACGCCACAGCTCCAATATTTATTTTCCTCGCGTTGTGCACCGTTTTTACTGCGGCATGCAGCGGCCAGATGGCCGTGCCGCAGCGGACCGAGGCCGAGTCGCTGCTGGACCGGACGCCGACACCGGTTGACGCGAATGTTATAACGATCGCGGCGGTCGGCGACATTATGCTCGCTTCGCCATTCCCGAACGATACTCGAATGCCACCAAACGATGGTGCCGATCTGCTGAGGCCGGTAACGCCGATCCTGTCCGCGGCCGATATTGCCTTTGGCAATATGGAAGGCCCTATCGTGGATAGCGGTATCTCGGAAAAATGCAGGCCGCCGAAACCGCCGGCACCGGGCAAAGAGCCTGAGCCGATACGATGCTATGCGTTCAGAATGCCGACCCGCTATGGCAAGTATCTGAAGGAAGCGGGCTTTGACGTGATGAGCCTGGCAAACAATCACGCGGCTGACTTTGGCGATGCGGGCCGTGCCAGCACGCGGCGCACGCTTGATTCGCTCGATATAAAGCACGCTGGCAGCGACAGGCGGCAATTCTCAACCGCATACCTTGAGGTTCGCGGCAGGACGATAGCCTTTATCGGCTTTGCTCACAACAATATCGTTCCGAACGTAAATGACCTTGCCAGTGCACGAGAGCTTGTTTCGCAAGCGGCGAAGAAGGCTGACATCGTAGTCGTCTCGTTCCATGGCGGTGCAGAAGGAACGGGCAGCCAGCATGTGCCGCAGGCAACTGAGCTGTTCTTCGGAGAAAAACGCGGCAATCTACCGCTTTTTGCCCGAACGGTGATCGACGCCGGGGCCGATCTTGTGCTCGGCCACGGCCCGCACGTTCTGCGTGGAATGGAGGTCTATAAGGACAGGCTGATCGCATACAGCCTTGGGAATTTTGCCACCTACGGCTGGTTCAGGCTTGAGAATGAAACGGCACTTTCGGTGATTCTGACGGTGGATCTCGCTCCGGATGGGAAATTCATCGGCGGAAAGCTGCACGCGGTACGACAGGAAGGCCGCGGCGGCCCGATAAACGATCCGTCCGGAGCCGCAATAATGAAGATAAGGTCGCTCTCCACCGCCGATTTTTCGCGAACGGCGCCCAAGATCGAAGATGACGGAACGATCGCGCCAAAGTAGGCTCCGGGCTACTCTGACTTGCCCGAATTCTTCTTTTTCTCTTCCCGGTCCTTTTCTTTTTCGATCTGCTTGGCCAACCGGTCGGCGTGATTTCGAGCGATCAGCGGAATACTTTCGTCGTTTGCAAGCTCACGGAGAAATGGCTCCAGTTGGTATGGATCGGATATCTCATCCCGCCGCATCATCGAATCAAGCGACTCCATCAGCCGTGGGGAATCGAGCGGCTGGTTTTCACGCGAGAGCTTAATGTCGAATATCCAGATGTATTGATTCCCGATCTTCCGGTATTCGTCCATCAGGGTTTTGGCACCCTTGTTTGTTGTGTAGTTATACGCAACCTCGCGCGTTTTGCCGTCCCTGGTTAGAGCGAACGTCATATTGCCGAGATGAGAATAATCTTTGTCGTATTGATAGTTCTCATCGGATCCTAGAAAATTAAGGGCGGTCAGAGCGTCATTTATCCGCGTCAGAGCTCTTTGAGAAACGACGATCGGGTCTGCTATGAGTTCGTCGGCGCCCTTTTTCATGAAGGCTATCGTGCCCACACCGCGTTCGTCGTGCTCGATCACGATCTTTGTAACCAGGAATTCCGGCCGCAGGAACTCATATCTGTATGGCGGTACTGAATTTGTTGAAAGAGGTGTAAGAACCTGTGAATTTGGATTCGAAGTATCCGGGTCAGGCCGCTCATTTCGCTTTCCCGGAACCGGAGACGGTGTCGGTTTTGCCGGTTCCTTAGCCGCGGCGGGCCGGCTCTTTTTCACGTTACCCGACCGCGCTTTCTGCCCGTATAAGGGAAAAATCGCACACACAGCGAAAAATACAAATACGGCGGATCTAATGCTGTTCCGTTGAATACTCATTGACACTCTATGATGTGCGATGCTGCCGCAAGGTTTGCAGCCAGTACAACGAGCTGTAAGCCTGTCACCCTGCAAGCCGTTCACTCGAACTTCACCGAAACGATCTTAGAAACGCCGGCTTCCTGCATGGTAACGCCGTAAAGTGCTCGAGCTGCTTCCATCGTGCGCTTGTTGTGGGTGATAACGATAAACTGTGTCTTTTCAGACATTTCTTCGATCTTGGCTACAAATCTTCCAACGTTGGCATCGTCAAGCGGAGCGTCAACTTCATCCAGGAGGCAGAATGGTGACGGACGATATTTGAAGATGGCCAGGACCAGCGCAATGGCCGTCATCGCCTTTTCTCCGCCCGAAAGCAGAAGAATATTCTGGAGCCGTTTGCCCGGCGGCTGAGCGACGACCTCAATGCCGGCCTCCAAAATGTCGTCGGCCTCGAGCAGGGTCATCTCGCCCCGTCCGCCGCCGAACAATTCCATAAAGAACTGCGTAAAGTTTTCGTTTATCGCCGCAAAAGCGTTCCGGAATCGCTCACGTGAGCGAACCTTTATTTCGCGAAGCGCTTCTTCCGCCGAATTTATGCTGTCAATTATGTCCTGCCGCTGCGAGGTTAGAAAGTCCAACCTTTCCTCGGCATCGGCGAGTTCCTCAACGGCCAGCATATTGATCGCACCAAAGCCTTCAAGCCGCTGACGCTGTTCCTCGGCCAGCGATCGGGCGGCCGTCAGGTCGAACTCGTCCCCTACCACATGTTCATCAACGATCTCGGCGAGGGCCTGGTTAAGTTCGTGGACGCATTTTTCATTCAGGTTCCGAAGTTCGGTCATCGCCTCCGTCTGCTGGACCTCGACCGAGCTGCGAGCATTAATGGCGTCGGCCGCTCGGCGGTTAAGCTCCGCCAACTCAGTGCTCGATGCATCGGCTGCATACCGGGCGGCGTCAAGTATGGCGACCGCTTCAGTAAGTTCCGCCTGTTCGCGAGCGATCTCCTCATCCGATGACGCGATTTTTCCGGCGATCTGCGACACCGACTCACGAATGCGGCGAACCTTCTCCGTAGCTTCGACAGCTTCAAGGTCCTGCATTCCCAGACGACTCTGAAGATCACTCCGCTCATTCTCCAGCCGGCGCAAGGCATATTGGACAGAGCGCCGGCGTTCGCTGGATGTTGCGGCCTGCGTTCTCTTTTCATTCAGGATCGCGGCGGCTGAGTCCGTTTCGGCACGGGCGGTATTCAATTCAAGGACAATAGCTTCGGCACCGCCCGCAGCGGCAGCTCTGAGCTCTTCAGCCTGTAATTCACCGGCCGCGGCTTCCTGAACGCGATCTTGAAGCTGATCTGACTCACCGGCCAGCTGTTCCAATTCGGCTGCCACCACATTGCGATGCCTGTTCGCACGCTCGATCTCCTGCAGGTTGTTCTTTTCCTGTATCTCTAACCCAACAAGCCCGCGTTCGACTTTGATGATCAGCGACTGAAGATCAACGGTTCGCTCTTCCTGCTCGACCAGACCGCTCCGATCACGTTCGACAGCGGTTTCGCCCGCCGCCACTTTCTTTGCGAGTGACTCAACCGCTTTGCCAAGTCCTAAAAGCTCACGCT
>JADYZI010000514.1 GCA_020853255.1 Acidobacteriota bacterium | reverse complement strand
TGCCTACCTTTGACGGGATCTCGGCAATGACACCATTGATCGGGGCGACCACGACCGACTTGTTCCGCTGATTCCGCGAACCGCGAAGCACCGCCGCCTGCTGGTCCACACGCGACTGGCTCGAATTGACATTTATCTCGGCCGTGTTCACCGCGCGGCGAGCATCTTTGACCGAGACCTGCTGCGAGGCAAGCCGCGACTGAGCATCCTTGACAGCTATTTTTTGTGCATCAAGCCGCGCTTTCGCCGTTGCAAGGGCGACCCGCGCCGTCTCGTACTTGTCCCGGTTCGTGTCAAGTTCCTGACGCGAAACAACGCCGCTTTCCACCAGCCGCTCGCTCCGCTTCATTTCGCGCTGGGCAGCGTTCAGATCGACTTGTGCCCGGTTGACCTCGGTTTCTGACGTGATCACATTTTGCCGTGCCGAATCAACGGCCACCTCGGCCTGATTCAACGACTGCTGTGCCTGGGCTAGATTGTTCTGTGCGGCAGAAACCTGGGTCTGCGAGGATCGGACATCATCCTGCGCTGACTGATAAGCGGCAAACTGTGCGTCTGTACTCGATTCAAGCTGATCAGGGTCGAGCCTGACAAGCACATCGCCCTTCTTTACCTTGTCGCCCTCTTTCACCGTGATCTCTTCGATCTTTCCCTGAACCTCACTCGTGAGGTTCATAAACTGGATCGGACGCACCTCGCCAGACGATGTAACGGTCGACCGCAGTTCAGGGCGCGTCTCTACCTTGACGACCGTCACCTCCTGAACGTCCGTGCGCGTGGCAAAAATGCTGGCGATCACAATGATCAGCAAAAGCACTCCAACAGATGAGCCGATTATTATCTTCTTCTTACGGCTTAGGGCCATACCTTAATTTATCCTCAATGTTTTTCGTCGAAAGGATCTGACAAGAGCCAAAAAGCTGTACACTATCTGAGCGTCAAGCCGTTATTACGACCTTCGTCGATTTGAAGTTTCAAAAAAGTGTCGAGTTGGCTCAAAGGGTAATAGTTTACACGTTTTATTTTAACTTTGCGCAATTGCCGGGCAACCTTTGGCGGCATTTACGAAAATCAAATAAACGGGTACACTAACCTGTGGTCTTTTGACCTCTGTCCCGGCGCACGAGTTTGACGGCGTGCGTCACCCCTTGAACACGATGATAAAATGCCAGACCTGTGTTAAAGAGAACCCGGACACGTCGCGTTTCTGCGACGAATGCGGTACCCGGCTCGCGCAGCCTGCCGCGGCCCCCGCGGATTCGAACGGAGGGCCGGAAGTGACGCGGCAGCCCGAGGTCAGTAATTCGGGTTCGCGCGGAGCACAGGTTACTTCGGTTGGCATACCGCCGGTAATTGACAAGCCTTTCGAGTTTCCCGAACAAGGCGAGCAGGTTGAACCAAAATCGACGAGAGGTTCGCATGGCCGGTTGGTGATCGAACGCGGCGGCAGCGCGGATACAGAATTCCTAATGACCGCCGAAGAATCGTATATTGGGCGGTGGGACGCAGACAACGGTATTTTCCCGGACGTTGATCTTGACGCGTTCGATCCGGACGCAAAGGTCTCGCGGCGTCACGCGCGGATAACGTTTCGCGGCAACATACATATGATCGAGGACCTTGGCTCAACAAACGGTACGTTTCTAAATCGGGGCCGCCGCCTTTTGCCGGGCAATCCACAGGTGCTTACCGAAGGGGATGAGATCATCGTCGGAAAGACCTTTCTTAGATTTCACATACTTCGTTAGACGAGGTTGATAAAGCAAGTTGGAACAGGAAAAAACATTGATATGTCCCGAATGCGGCTCATCCGTTGCAAACGCGGAGGCTTTTTGTCCGTATTGCGGCATCCGCCTGGAGGCCGAGGCCGCCGCAGAAACCCCCGCCGAGCCTGTTGATGAATCATCGATCGATGAATCACTCGAAAGCACGATCATGATGCCGCCGTCGCAGATCGGCCAACTAGCGGAAATGCGGGCCGGGAAGACTCCTTCTGCCTCATTGCCTGATCCTGTAAGGGCGGAAACCGCAGAAGAACCGTCACCGGTTATGGATGAGGCACCGGTTCCATCGCTGCTTGCTGATTTCGGCAAAACAGAAGACAACTTGATCCCTTCGACCTCAGAATTTTCTGCCGAAGAAATTGCCGAAAGTGTTGCTGACTCCACTGCCTTGCCGGCCGACCCCGCGCCGCCCGATTTTGCCGCGGCTGAACCCGAACCGGGCGCAATTGCCGCCGCACAAGATTTCGCCCCGGAAGTGCCGGCAGATGCCGTTATCGATGTTTCCGAAGATCATCGTTCCTTTGCGGCTGAAACACCGGTCGAGGTCGATTCGGAAGGCCGAGTCATTGACGCTCCTGTGGTAAACGACGAGTTCGTCGAACCGCCGCCTCCGGTTATTTTCGAGCAAGGAGCGAACGCGGCTGAACCGTTCGCCGGCAGAGATCTCCGCTCTGTACCCAAGGAGGCGGACAGTATCGTCAAACCCGGTGAGGACCTAAGCCAATTTGACAGCTATGCATCCCGATCGATGTTCGATTCGGTCCGGATAATGGAGCCGCAGATAGGGGACAGGCCTGATGACGTGCAGACACGTGTTCATCCTGAAAGCCAGAAACTGAGCGGCCTTGATCCGGCCGCGGATGCGGTCGATGAGGCCGGAGCGGCGAACGCAATTTCATCGACAGCCCACAATATTGGCATCGGTGAGACCGACGGAAAGAAGAGTGCAAAACTAAAGCCGCTGGCCGAAGGAACAGAACTCAACGGCCGCTACGAGATCATTCGCAAGATCGGCGGCGGCGGAATGGGCGCCGTTTATCTCGCAAGCGACAACAACCTTGGCGGAGTGCTCCGGGCCGTAAAGGAAATGGTCCAGACGCATATCGAGGAAGAGCAGCAGGAAAAGGCGATCAATGATTTCAAGCGCGAATCGATGATACTTTCCTCACTTGATCATGTCTCGATTCCGACCATCTACGATTACTTTTACGACGATAAGGAAAGCCGCTTTTACCTTGTAATGAAGTATATCTCCGGCGGCGACCTTTCGTCCCGGCTCCGATCCGCTCCCGAAGGCAGGATGGACGAAAAGACCGTCTGCGAATGGGCGGTCCAGATCACCGACGTGCTCGACTATCTGCACAACCAGCCGTCTACCATCGTATATCGCGACTTGAAGCCGTCCAATATCATGGTGGATTCGAATTCCGGCCGGGCAATGCTGATAGATTTCGGCATCGCTCGATCGATCAGCCAGAAAGAAGAAAAAGGCGTCACCGCTGTCGGGACAATGGGCTATGCACCGCCCGAGCTTTTCAGCGGCAATGTTGAGCCGCGCTCAGATATTTACAGCCTCGGCTCGACGATGTTCCATCTTCTTACCGGGGCCGATCCGCAAAGCAATCCATTGCTGATATTCGATTTCCAAAAGAATCCGCGGCCGCGGCAGATCAATCCGCAGCTTTCTGACCAGATCGAGCGGATCATGATGAAGGCGGTCCAGTACAATTCTGACCAAAGATTTTCATCCGCGGCCGAATTGCGCGGCGTACTCGAAGATCATCTACTAAAGCTTAAGGCCGGTATAATTACATATGGTGTCGGTGAGGTCCCGGCGTCCGTCAGTTTGGCGCAGCAGAGTGTTTTTTGCGGATTCTGCGGACAGCGGATCGTGGCGACCGATATGTTCTGCGCCTTCTGCGGAGCAAAACAGCCGATCGCCCAACAGGGCGTTCACGCCGAGGCCTATACCCAGGCCGGCATGACCGCAAAACTCCTGGTCGAAGGGACCAGCGAGCTAAGCGCACCCATTTTTTCGCTCCAGAAGGAAGATAATCTTTTAGGCCGGCGTGATCCGATGTCGAATATTTTTCCTGAGGTCGATCTTTCGAAATACGACCCGCAGACAAAGATCTCGCGTCGTCACGCTCGGATTTGGCGTGACGGTAGTAACTATTTACTCGAGGACCTTGGCTCTTCGAATGGAACACTTCTGACACGTGCAGCCTCCGAAGCATTCAGGCTCGTACCCAAGCAACCGCAGGTGCTCAACGCCGGCGACCGCATTAGGGTTGGTGACGCTATCCTGCATTTTGTTGTTGGGTAATATTTGCGGCAGATTATGAGATCCAAGGCTGACGCGAAGGACACCCGGGCCGAGCGAACCATCGAGATCGTGACCAACTTCGAGCCCGAAAGGCTCGCGGCCCCGTTTTCGCTCCGGTGTGGTGCCCTTTTGATCGATTACATCATTTTTGTGATCGGGCCCGTCGCCATGCTGCTTTTGGGCCGGTACTTCGGAACGGACGGCACAAAACTGATCACTGGAAGCCTTAACGACACCGGTTGGCTGATAGCCGTCCTGGCGGGTGGAGCCAATTCCATTTTGCTGCCGTTGTTCAGCGGCCAGTCGCTTGGCAAACTTATCACCGGCCTGCGGATCGTTCGGACCGACGGCCGACAAGCTAGTGCAGTTAGGATCGCGTTACGGCAAACGGTCGGATACACGGCGACCGTGCTGACACTTGGGCTGGGATTCCTACTGGCCGCGTTCAACGGTTCGGGGCGAACACTGCACGACCTGCTGTTCGGGACAGTCGTCGTTTTTGCTGACAGAAAGTATAAGTAGTTCGCGCCGGATCGGAAACTGATTATTTCGATGTTAGGCAAGCCTTGGCCCTTTGCACAGAATGGACCGACATCAAATATGCCCCGATTGATATTAAAGAACGCGGACCAGATCGCTGAGGTCATACCGCTTTCGCGGCTTCGCACCACGATCGGCCGTTCGGCTAGAAGTGATGTGTGCATCCCGGATGCGTTTGCTTCGCGGCTCCATGCGGAGGTCAGGAAGGAAGGCGACAGCTACTGGCTTCAGGACCTCGGGTCGGCAAACGGTACCCGTTATAACGGAACGCCGGTAAAAAGTTCGACGCCGCTTAACTCTGGCGGCGAGATCCAGATAGGTGAGACCACCATCATTTTCGACGAGGAAAAGATAGCAAATATCTCATCGTCGACGCTTATCACTGACGGCACGGACGCGCTTGATCCCTCGCAGACAATTTCGTTCC
>JADYZI010000513.1 GCA_020853255.1 Acidobacteriota bacterium | reverse complement strand
TTTGTTCCAGCGTCCACCAGATCGTGCCGTACGATTCCTGATCCACGCCTTCGTCCGCCGCGATCACGATCTTCGGCTGCTGCAATGAGATGACCGCCTCGCCGCCGATGCTGGTATCGCCTTCGTCAGCATAACCGGAACCCACCGCCGTCACATTAACACCCATCGCCGAGGCATATTTCGCGACCGCATCATGCATGGCGGGTGTGTTCCGCGATACCCGGATAACAAACGTTCCTGCCGGCCAATTCCGCCCGCCGGCGTTCAGCGGACGCGTTGCAACCGCCACCTTGTGGCCTTCCTGAAGAAGTTTGAGGATGAATGCACCGGCCGAATCCGTTTCGTACGGAACGATGTACGCTATTTGGGCGCGGCCGGAAACGACACCGCGCTTTGCCGCCTGGAGCATTTCGTCCGAAACGGGTTGGCCTGCAAAATTTCCGGCCTCTTCCATCCAGTAGGCCGTAACGCCCAGCGCAAGCGGAAGCGACCATGCGGTTATGTCATAGAACCCGTATTCCTCTTTTGGCTGGCCCTTGCCGCGCATCTGGTTACGGCGAAAGCGGGCCATATTGTCGTCGACAAATGCCTTGTCCTGCGGCGTATCCTGCTCAAGGATCGATTTGATGAAGATACGCTGCGGCTGGTCGAGGTCGATGACGTATGAGCCGGCCGGAAACGTTCGCGTCATGGCAGGAGCATTTTTTTCCAAATATGAATGCGCGGTTCGCGATTCGAACGGGGCAGTCGCCACCTTTACCTCTATATTCGACCGCCGAAGCAACTCGATCATCTCGGCCGACTTAACGCGGTCGGCGTCCGGGACCACAACAACACGCTTCAGTTTTGCCTTCGCGCCGTCGGCCATCCCTTTGACACGGAAATCGTAATAGTCCAAAAGCCTCTCGGCCTTGTGCTTTGCGTTCGATTCAAGCGTGGTCATCGAGGCGGTGAAATGCTTTGCGATCGAGGACCGGAAGGTCACGATAGTGCCGTCGTCGCGTGTCCAGTTCAGGCCCTTAAAGCCGCCGCCGTCGGTTTCATACGTCATTCCGATCGCGCCGTTCAGCGACGGGTACATATCCCAATATCCGGGATAAAACGCGTCAAAAACGTCGCGGATGTAATAGTCCCAGTTGTGTTTATCAAATGCCGCGGCGTTGGCCTGGCCGTAGATCTTTTCCCATTTCGCGAAAAATCCTTCGGGCAAATTCGGATTATGCGGGAGAGCGGTCGGCGGAAAAAAGAACTGTGACGGCTGTCCGTGATGATCGACTGCAAGCTGCGGGTTCCATTCGCGGAACGCGGCCGCCATATTGCGCGTTTCCTTTTGCGTCATCCCGAGCGTGTCGCGGTTCAGATTGAAGCGGTAATGGTTGACGCGTCCCCAGATCGCCCATGGTTCGCGGTGTTCGATCGCCAACCGGTCCGGGCTGCCGACATTTACCGAGTTATAGTATGTGACGAAGCGCTCGTGCCCGTCAGGGTTTTCACCGGTCACGACCAGGACGACATTGTTTTTTAGAATATCCAGCGTTGCCGGTTCGTTCGAGGCGGCAAGCTGATAGACGACCTGCATCATCGCTTCAAAAGACGACGATTCGTTGCCGTGAATGGTATAGGCCATCCAGGCGATCGAAGGCATTGTTCGGGCGATCTGCTCGGCCTCGGCACGCGTCGTCTTTCGCGGATCGGTCAGCCGGGCGATGTTCGCCTTTATCTCATCAAGCCGCACCATATTCTCCGGCGACGAGATCGCGACGATATGCTGCATTCGATATTCAGGCGTCAGGCCGATGTCAAAGACCTTTACGCGGTCGGGTGCTGCCTTTGCTATCTCGTCGATCACCTTCTCCATCTGCGCGTATGTCGTGTGATGTTCGCCGACGTCATACCGCAGAAACGTTTGCGGCCTGGGTACATTGGGCCGATATTCACCGCGCGCGTAGAAGTCAAATTTCGGTTCCGTTTGTGCAAATGCGGCGACAGCAGCCAGCATGATGAATGCAGTAGCGAGAAGTTTGGTGTTTTTCATTTTGGAGGAATGTCGCCAAATGCGGGCATCCGCTTGTGGGCAAAGGAGTAACACCTAAGCGCCGATGATACCGTTGCCAATGCTCGGGTTCCGCATTTTGGCGCGAATTATCGTTGCGATCAGAAAAATACTAAACTGAAATGGGGTGATAGTACAAATCCAATGGAGACTTTCGAACAAACGGCCGAGTGCCCGCGGTGCGGTCATCGAACGATGCGGTCCTGGAACGAGCTGACGGATGAAGAGCGAATGCTCGTCCGCCGCCTGCCCGCTTCCGCCGAGTTTACCGAAGCGGAACGAAAAAAGCACCGCTTCTGCAGGCGGTGCTGGTTTGAAGAAGTAAGCCGTCAGGCGTTCGCGTGACGGTTGTGTCTTTCACCCCTAGGGCGTCATGTTCACGCCGAAATCGAAGAACTTCGATCCGACACCCGCACTCGTGTTCGAATTTCCGGAATTGAGCAGGTAGAAGCCGTACTCGCCCTTTTTCAGATCAACCGCTGGCGTGATCCTAAATATACCGTTGCCAAGGTCTTCAGCCTTAAATTCGACGACATATTCATCAGAAAGGCCGCCTTTGGCGCCGAATGCGTTTGCCTTGCCGATGGTGACCTCGCGGTTATCGCTGCGTTGATTGAACCGGACGAGAGCGAACTCTTTCGGATCAGAGGGAATTCCGCTGGCGGTGTTGAGTCCGCCGCTGGTCACATCGAGGTAGAAGTAGAACGTCGGTGTGGTCGTTTGGAGCTGCAGGTCAGCATTGCGCCCTGGCAGGTTCGTTTTTATCTTGACCTTGCCGATCCCATAGGTCAGCGAAGAAGTGAACATGCCTCCTGTCCGATTTTGAGCCGAGACATTTGCCTTCACCGGTGTCATTTTTTTAACGCCGTCTTTCTCTTCGTAAAGATAGATGCCGTAGTTGTGCTTCGACATCGGGTCGTTCAGATCGCCGGTGGCGCCGACCGGAGCGGCCCCTGTCGAAGTTGAACTGACCGCCGCGCTCACCGGCTTGCCGCTTTTGGCTTCAAGCATGGCGGCAACCACGTCGTCCGAGACCCCGGCCTGTTTCAACTTGATGAGCGAATCGGTCGAGAGGTCGAAGTTGGTCTTTGAACTCTTGATCTTGCCGACTATCAGCGTTGGGTTCAGGCCGGCTTTTGTGAGCGTGATTACCTCGTCGTTATTCATGGTTTCCTGCGCCGCGGCGGGCAGGGCCGAGCCAAGGCAGATCAGGCCGGCAAGCAGGAAAAATACGAGAAAATTGAGTCGTTTCATAGAGTGTCTCCTGGGGCAGATACCGAAAATTTGATACTTAGATCTGGCGGGAAGAGCAAGCAACGCCCGATCAGCGTCGCAGGAACCGTTCTTTTGTTCGGATGATCAGGTCTGGACGATAAATGCGAACCTTGACCTCGAACGAGGCTCCGTTCTCCCGTTCGCTGCTAGGATAATACCCTAAAGTATAGATTTTGCGAAGTTCATTTGCGATATTTAAGAACGCCTGATCGAGGTTTGTTGTCGAGGTAACATTGTACAGCCGTCCGCCCGTGTCAGCGGCAATATTCTGCAGAAATTCCTTTGCCGTCGCGTAGTCTTCCTGCCGCTCGCCCTTTGCCGGCCCGATGTCAACGGTGTAAGGCCGGTCGTCTTCGTCATACTGTATCGGGGCGGTCGTGCGGCGCGACTTTTGCACATCGTCGTAAGTGTTGTATTTGATCGGATAGATGATCGTGTCCGACTCGATCAGGTTCTTTTCAACGCTCGCAGCGGTCTGATGAACGCTGCTGGTGTCAACGCCGTCGCTGAGCAGCACAATGGCCTTTCTGCCTGAGATCCGCCGAAGCTTGTCGTTCAATGCCATGTCCAGTGTTGTGTAGAGGCTTGTCCCTGACCCAATCCGCGCTCCCTCGATCGCAATATTCAAAATCCGCCGGTCGCCCGTTGCTTCGCAAAGAACTATCGGTTTTTCAGAAAACGCAATGACCATTACCCGATCTTCGGGACTAAGCTGCGCCACAAACTTCTTTGCCGCATCCTGGATCTCCTTTAATTTGAAAACACTCGAATAGCTCATATCCAGGATGAGTGCAACGGTAAACGGCTGGGCGAGATCGGAAAAATATGCGATCTCGCGTTCCTCGCCGTTCTCGAATATCTTGATCTCGTTCTGTTTTACATCGGGTATGGTGCGTCCCGACCTGTTGCTGACACGAAACGGCACAATTACCAGGTCGGTCTCGACCTTGATCACATCGGATTCAGCCTGTTCCGTGCCGGCTGCGGCCTTTGCGTCGGCTACACCCGGCCCGGCCTTGCCGCGTTCAGTTATAACCCGGCTCTCGGAGTAATTCTTCGAACGTCCGGACTGCGAGAGGACGGCGGCCGCCGATACCAGAATGATCAATATTGTCGTGGTCGATCGATACAACATCGCGCCCGATATTATAACGCGATTTGCGAGGCAGTGGAGCAATTGAATCTCACGTACTTTTGTGCTCTTTGTGTCTTCACCTTGGTGACTCTGTGTTAAGAAACTGCTTAACACATGACCGCAAAAGGGACGGACACAAAAGTCGCAGGGAAGAAGTGATCGGCAAGAAATTGTCAGCGGGCATATTTCCCCCGACTACTAAATCGAAAAAATATGTTCGAACGCACCGCGGATGTTCATTCGATGGAACGCCAGTTGTTCGAGAAGTTCGGCCTCCGAGCCAATGGCCATTCTTCCAGCGATCTTTTCCATGATCGAACGGTTCGCCCGCGGGAGCCTTGATGAACGGCCGAATGCGAGCCGCAGGTTGTGATCAAGCGTAGAAAGAAAATCGTACCCTTGGAGCAGGGTCCGGTGATCTTCATTTGAAAGCAAGCCGGCGGCCGCAAACGCATCGAGACGGGCGGATGTCGTGCGGGTTTCGTAAGTAATGATCCCCGGATCGCACAACAGCAGGTATCGAACGACAAAGTAGATGTCAAGCAGGCCGCCGGGGCCGAATTTGATATCGATATCACGCCCGCGGGAAGCGTGGGCCCTTTCAAGACGGAGCCGCATCGCCTTTGCCTCATCCCGGATCACGGACGGATCTTCGCTGACCGCCCGGCGGCGGATCGCGTCGTGCACCGGCCTTTCGTGCTCAGCGGGTTTGTTCGTTCCAGTTCGGAGTGCCCGGATCTGGACATATGCCAGAAGTTCCCAGATCGAGGCCTCGTTTCCTATATAGTCGGTCAATGCTCCGATGCTGGTGATGTTCGGCCCGTTCTTTCCGTGCGGCCGCAGGCGAAGATCAACACGGTAAAGGTGGCCGTCGCGCGTCATTGCGGACAATAAGGTGACGAATTGCTCTACTACGCGGCTGTATATCTCTTGCCCGGCGGAATCAGGTGCCATTTTACCGGCATCGTCGTAAGACATGACCAGATCGAGATCTGAACCGTAATCCAACGTGCCGCTGCCGAGTTTGCCAAGAGCAAAAACGATCGGATCGGGCGTAGCGGCCGGAGACGAACGTGAGCCATTGC
>JADYZI010000512.1 GCA_020853255.1 Acidobacteriota bacterium | reverse complement strand
CGGCAACTTAACGGAGTTTCGATCTTAAGGCCCCCCAACCTGTCAAAACTGCCGCCTAAATCAAAGAAATACAAGGAGTTTTTGACGTAATGATTAGAATGGGAAGAGGTTCCAAAGCGGACCAGACAAGTGACACAGGATATCAGCAGATTCCGACGCCGGAACCTTCAAGCCTGGCATACCAGTACACCGGCGATAACCCGAGTACCACCAAACCCGTGACCGACAGCGAGGCAATGGCCCGCGACATCAAGGAAGGACGGTTGAGCGGCTTTGTCGGACACGGCACTACGCTGACGGGCGAAACCGTTTTTCAGGCGATGCTTCGTGTTGACGGGCACCTGGTCGGGTCGATCGCGTCCGATTCGGGAACGCTTATCATCGGCGGCAACGGACAGGTGGATGCAAACATCAGCGTGGCCATTGCAAATATCAGCGGAACCGTAAACGGCGACATTGTTGCATCGGAAAAGATCCAGCTTGGCCGTACCGCAAAGGTCATCGGCAACATCCAAACCCCGCGGCTTACGATCGAAGACGGCGCAGTTCTCGAGGGCGGCTGCACAATGCTGAAGGCGCGTGAGGATGCCGCAAAACAAACCGCCGCGTCGCAGCAGGCGCAAACCACGGCATCATCAAGCTACGCATCATCAAGCTACGCCGAGGCCGAGGAAGAGGATGTAGAAGAGGACGAGGATGAAATTCTCGCAAAGATGATCGCCGAAGAAGAGGAAGACGACGAGAAAACAGAATCAGCGACGGTCTAAGATCAAAAACCGCCAACGTCTTTAGGAGAGGGCTGCCAATTTTGGCGGCCCTTCTTTATTTGTTGCGGCAAAAGGCGTTATGATCTATCATTAGCAAACCTCAAGAAAAAGCAAATTCAATTTCGGCAGATGGGAGGGATCTTTCATGTGGAATGATTTCAAGGCATTCATAGCTCGCGGAAATGTGCTTGATCTGGCAATTGCGGTCGTCATGGGGGCCGCTTTTGGGGCCATCATCAAAACGTTCACCGACGGGATCATAATGCCGATCGTCGGCGTTCTGACAGGCGGCGTAGATTTCAAAAGCAAGGTCATCAATCTAGGTGAAATGCCGGTCACGAACGGCAAAGAAATAGAAGCAGCAATTGCCGCAAAGCAGCCGCTGATAATGTACGGCCAGTTGATCAACGATATCATTAGTTTCCTGATCGTAGCCGTAGTGATGTTCTTTATTGCCCGCTATGCGGTCAAGCTGTTCCGCAGTTTCGAGGCTGAGGCCGTGCCGGCGCCGGAAGTAGAATTGCTGACCGAGATCCGTGACCTGCTAAAGTCAAAGTGAAAAGCGGCTGGCCATCACGACGGCGGTTTACCTAACGCATCTATCGGCTGAATGAGAATGTCCGGCCGATAGATGCGGTCTGGCGTTACGAACAGGTCCAGCCGAATATCTCCCTCGTGAACATCGTCGATCCGATCCACCGGTGCGAAATAACTCAGCCCGACCTTAAGGCAATCCGGCCGGCAATCGCGCAGGAATCTGTCGTAGAAACCTTTGCCGTAGCCGACCCTGTGGCCGGCAAGATCAAAGCACACAAGCGGGACAACAACAATATCGATCACACCCGGTTCCACCGGCAGCCCGGTCGTTGGTTCTCTGATCCCCCACTCGTTCTCGGCCATCTCAGTTGCGGCTGAAAACTCTACGGCCTCCATCTGCCCTGTTAACCTGTCGGCCCTCGGCGCAAAGGTGCGGACATCCGGATGGTCACGCCATAGGCGAAAATAGATATTCGAGGTATCGATCTCGTTCAGCCGCGCAATACGAATAAAGGCGTGAAGCGAACCCATAGCGCTCACATCGACCGCCGCAAAGAAACGGTCCGCGATCTGCTGGCTCATCACCGCGGCAGTTTCCGGCGAGAGCTCCCGGCGTTTTTCAAGATAGAGCTTTCGAAGTTCTGATTTTGTGATCTGCGGGTACCTCGGACTCGCAATGGCGAGCAAATAATTACTTATTCCGATCTAATGTGATCCAACCGCCGCCGACGACCTCATCGCCGTTGTAAAAGATCGTCGCCTGGCCCGGCGTAATGGCACGCTGCGGCTCGTCAAAGACAATGCGTGCGCGCAGGTCAGAATCGGCAGCGGCCGGGTTCTTTACACTCGCATCGACCGGATAGATCGTCGCCCGCGCCGGTTCATGCCGGTATCGGACCTTAACCTCGGCACGGACCGGCTCCGATAGCTCTTCAAATGCTATCCAGTTCACACCCTTGGCAATGAATTCTATTGATTCGAGTTCATCCGCCTCTCCGACAACGATCTGGTTCTTTGCCCGCTCGATCTGCACGACATACAGAGGCTTTTCGTGCGCAATGCCAAGACCGCGCCGCTGCCCGATCGTGTAGCGGTGGATGCCTGTATGCGAACCAATGACGGCACCCGCCGTGTTCACTATCTCGCCCGCCGCGGGCATTTCGTCCAACCGGTTTTCGTGATCAAGATACCGGTCGATGAATTCCGAATACTTCCCGTCCGGCACAAAGCAGATCTCTTGTGATTCCT
>JADYZI010000511.1 GCA_020853255.1 Acidobacteriota bacterium | reverse complement strand
AAAGCACCCCGCCCGTTACACGCGTCGCGGTATGCAGCATATGGTGGTGATTGTTCCAATAAATACCGACGTAAACAAAACTGAGCAGGTAGCTCAAGAATGCCGGTACGAGCGGTGCCAAAGTCTCAATGCTGTCGCCGTGCGGGATCTTCAACTCCAGGACCATGATCGTGATTATGATCGCGATCACGCCGTCGCTAAACGCTTCGAGCCGATTTTTACCGATGCTTGCCATATGGAGTTTTGCCCTGGTTTTGGCTAAAGATGCCCAGATCGCAACAAAAAGTCGCCGATCAACAAAAAATATGTCGGATTTTCACCAACGGATACGCAATATTACTACGGAAGGTGTCTTATTCGACAATATGCTCGGCTTAAGAACGTCGCGGGATGGGTGTGCGTTGCACTGCCCGATTTGCAACTCGATCGATACTGGAAGTGAGAAAGACATGTTCCCGGCAATCCAATAGCCCTCTTCCTCGCTTTGGCTTAGCCGGATCAGGTGTAGAATGACCGTTGAGTACCCCGAAACTACGCCTCGTAATTCAGGCTCGGAAGCTTTTTCCGTATATTATTTGCCGTATTCGACGAAAAGGACGAAGGAAGCAGATGATCGAGATAGATAGACTGAACGCGATCCCCAAATAGAGTGAGGTGAAATTAAATGAACTGGCCATGGGACAGAAAGATCGACAGAAATAGTCTGATCGAAACATTGAACAAGGTATCCAAACTTATAAAGTTCTATGAACAATATAAGTTTGGTTGGGAATATCTGATACCGACCTGCGTACACGAGAAGATCCTGAACGCCGCCAGAGCGATCAAACGCGGCGAAGACTTTCAGGTTTACTACGCCGAGATGAAGGACGTGTACGAGGCCATCCAGGTTCTCAACCAAAAGGACGTTGCGAACCGGCCCGATGTTGCCGCAAAAGCATACGGCCAGCTCTTAAAATCGCTCGGGACGGTCATCGGTGCTCTGCCGCCGCCGGCAAGCTATTATTCTCAGCCGCTAACGTTGCTTGGCGGAAAGTTTCAGGCGACGGTAAAGGTTTTGATGCCGTCGGCTCACGGCAGCGGACTCGATGGGGATCTTCAGGATTTCCTCCACGGCGGACAGAAGTTCATCAACGGAGTTTAATAGCAGGTTCTAAGAGGTTCCCTAAATTCACGGTGTGAAACGGCGGCATTGCTAAGGCGTGACAGCTCAAATATTGTCCGCCCGCTGCGAATGGTTAGCCGCCGTTCTCATGCAAGCGGCCATCAACGTACTTGTGCAGCACGCTCGCTATAAGAGTTTGGTACGGAATGCCTTCAGCCAGCGCCCGTTTCTGAAGTCCTCGAAGATCTCTTGACGAAAGCCGAATGTTGATCCTCGCGTCTTTCCGAAACATTGCATCAGCATACTTCTGGTGTCGCTTCTGTAGAGCCTTCGCCCGGCTCGTGGGCTTGAGCTTTCCCGATTCAAACGCATCGAGAATCTCCTTCTCTTCCTTATCAAGCTTACTCATCATCTTTACTCTGGTATCGCTTCGTAGCTTTCCTGCTCGGGATAATCGTCTTCAGAAAAACCTCATCCTTTGTTTCGACAAACGGGACGAGGTATACATATTCCTCGATTACTACCGCGTGAACACATTGACCGGGGTATCGCTCCTGATTGGGATGATCAAACGTTTCAAGTATGTCGCCCTCCCGTATATGGAACACGACGTCTTCGAAGGAAATGCCGCGTTCGGCTTTCAGGATGTCGTTTTTTTCGGCGCTCCAGACGATCGGTTTCACCAGATCAGTATCTCACAATGTGTGCCTTTTGTCATAACTATTAACTTCGGCTACGTTGTTCGGCGTTATGGAGCAGACTGCGCTCATACGCCCATCCTATAAATGCCGGATCCTTGGCCGGTTCGGTACATAGGTATCTGGCATTCGGCTTGATACCTACTCGGCCTAGATCCAGCCGATCCGCATCCCAGCACGTCATCACCGTTATCTCCTCAACGGTGAGGCCGGAACTGTGCCACTCGCACGCCCGCACCAATAGCTCCAATTCTTCCTTGCCGAGAAGCAACTTCCCACGGCGAACCAATTGCCGCGAGAACTCAGCCGCTCGAAGGCCATGTTCAGGGTCACCGTTATCGTCAATTCGACACGAGTCGTGTACGAACGCAAATGCCTCAACGACCCTAGTTTGAGCTCCTGTTACTTTAGCGAGCCGCAGCCCGTTCTCACGCACACGAGCCCAATGCGGCGCCCCGTGAATTCCGGTCCATTCCAACACAAAGTGCTCACGCAGAGTAACGATCAAGTCTCGGCCTATGATTAGCTGTCTCTGCGGATCTCCTTAACGCCCTGCGTATCTCGGAGACTGTCGATCAGAGCGGCCACCTTGTCCGGCGTGACTCGATCTACCGTCAACTGAACGATCTCTGTCTGCGCATCACCCGGCTGGAAAACGATGCTCTGCATATGCAGATCCGCAGATTCGATCGCGGACTCGAGCGAAGACAGCGTGAATTCTGTGCGCTCGATGGTCAGCGTAAGCGTCCGTGGTCGGCGGTTCAAAAATAGATGCCTTTCGAGAGGTTT
>JADYZI010000510.1 GCA_020853255.1 Acidobacteriota bacterium | reverse complement strand
TCGTCGGCCTCGGAAATCCGGGGAGCGAGTATGAAAAGACCCGGCACAACCTCGGGTTCATGCTGGTCGATCTGATGGCGGCCGAATACGGCGTCCAGATAAAACGCACCGAATGCCGGGCGTTGATTGGCCGGGCGGATATCGCGGGAACGGTGGTCGAATTCGCTAAGCCGCAGACTTATATGAACCTAAGCGGCGAGGCCGTGAAATGCCTGCTTCAGAAAGACGAACGAAGCGGAAAAAGGCTCATCGTAGTGTCTGACGACCTTGCGTTGCCGTTCGGCAAGATCCGAATAAGGACGCAGGGTTCCCATGGCGGGCAGAATGGCTTAAGGTCGATAATTGACAGGTTGGGAACGAATGAGTTCACACGGCTAAGGATCGGCATTCAGCCTGAGCATCCAATATCGAACACGAAAAACTTCGTGCTTGAACGGTTCTCGAAAGTTGAGGCCGGAACGATTGGAGATATTTTGAAAAGAGGTGCCGAGGCGGTCCGCGCCGTCGTGGAACATGGTGTGGACGAGGCGATGGCGGAATTTAATTGAATTTGCTAATTACGATTTGCGAATGAAGAATTCGAAAACGCAAATTTGAGATCGGATATTGCAAATACGAAAAGACCTTCTTGCTTCTTCCTGACCGGTTGAGGCTTGAGAGCCAAAAGGAGGAAATTTACATTGGCGAACAGAACATACGAAGTAATGTACATAATCGACCCGGAAACTCCGGTCGATAAGATCGGCAAGCTTAACGAAGCCGTCGGCCAGCTTATTGAAAAGCAGGGCGGCACGGTCGTTCGAATGGACGACATTGGTCAGCGAACGCTCGCCTATCCGATCAAGAAACGGACGGAAGGGCACTACGTCCTTTTTGAGATCGATGGCAGCGGCCAGGAGATCATGGAGCTTGAGCGCCGCATGCGTGTCAACGATATGATAATGCGCTACATCACCGTCCGCGTTGACGAAGATCGTAAGCGGGCGGACAAATTGCGGGCAAAGCGTGAGAAGCGTACGGCTCAGCGGGCCAGCTTCCGGACAACCGAGGAACAGCCGACGGAACCAGCCGCGGAGGTGCAGGCCTAAAACGGTCAGGAGAAGATTATGGTTGAGAACGAATTTGAACCAAGAGAGCCTTTTGTCGAAGAAATGTACGGCGACAAGGCGCCGCGACGGTACCAACGTCGGCGTCCGCGCCAGATTGTGCCGGATTATGTCGATTGGCGCGATGTCGATTTTCTGCGGCAATTCATCCCGGAGCGCGGCAAGATAATGCCGAGACGTATTTCGGGGATCACCGCAAAAGACCAGCGTCGGGTCGCTACGGCCATCAAGCGCGCGCGTTCAATGGCTCTGCTGCCGTACGTATCTGAGTGATCGTACGATAGGCTGTCGGCCTGTCAACCCGGCTTTTGAATGGCCGCGGTACGAAAGAGGAACAAACATCATGGCATCAACAACAATTCTATTAAGAGAGGATATCGAATCGCTTGGCGGGCGGGGCGAGATCGTTAAAGTAAGAGCGGGCTATGCCCGGAACTACCTCCTGCCTCAAGGCCTGGCTACGCTTGCGACCAAGGGCAATCTGCGGCAGATCGAGGGTGAGCGGACGGCATTATTGAAGAAGGCGGCGATCGAAAAGGCCACTGCCGAGGCGCAGAAGGAACAGATGGGCGCCATCGCGCTGGACTTTGAACGCAAAGCCGGTGAGGGTGGAACGCTTTTTGGGTCTGTGACGTCGATCGATATCACAGCAGCATTGCAGGCCAAGGGATACGAGATCGACCGGAAAAAGATCAGCCTCCGCGATCCGATCAAAGAAACTGGCGAATACACGATCAAGGTCCGACTGCACCGCGAGGTGAGCATAGAAATTCCGGTTACTGTAACCGCTGAAGGTGGCGAGGCCGTCGAGGCGAAGCCCGCGAAGAAAAGCAGAAAAGCAAAGGCCGACGAAGCCGAGGCGGAGGAAACTATCGCGGCCGAACCTGCCGAAGAGCAGGTGGAAGAATAGTTGCAAACCCCGGTCTCTAGCGGCTGCCGACCGGTTGCCGCGAGTTGCTTAACAGCTATCAGCCCGCGGCTGCTAGCTGTTTTTCAATTGCAAAATGGGCCAGCGGAAAACAATGTGTACGCCTCTTCCAGCCGTGCCCGGGAATCAGATAGTGCGATTGACACGGTAGCTTTCGTATATAATCATTAATCTATGCAAGCACAGGACGCACAGCCGCTTACCCAGCTATTGGACAATCGAGGAACTCCCCCAAAAAACGTCCAGTACGGCCGTGCCGCCAGCAAGATGGCGATCGCGGATGCTTTTACTGTTTTTGCGAATCCTGATCCGGATACGAAAAAGATCGTCACGCTGATCGCTCCGCCCGTTTACTTTTCAAAAAACTCGTACAGCACTCCCTTGACACTGCCGATAGCCTTGACCTATCTTGCGGCCACGCTTGAAAAGGCAGGTTATGCCGCAAAGATCGTCGATTGCCGCGGCGCCGATGCGGACAACATTCGGCTGACACCGGACGGGCGTTTCAAGGTGCAGGGATTGGACACACAAAGGTCGATCGAAATGATCGACCCTGAATCGGACATTATCGGCGTTTCGATAATGTTTTCTCAGGAATGGCCGCAGATCCGGGATTATGTAAATCAGGTTGCGGCAGCCTTCCCTAATGCGCTCATCATCGTTGGCGGCGAGCACCCGACGGCGATGCCCGAATATACCTTGCGCGATTGTCCCGCCATTGATTACGTCGTCCGCGGCGAAGGCGAGCTCACGCTTTTGGACCTTGTTCATCGTATTCGCACCGGGCAAAGGCCCGAGGAGGTCTCGGGCGTCGCTTATCTTGCAAACGATGTTTTTATCGAAGCCTCGCTGTCGGCGCGAATGGGCGACATCAGGGAAATGCCGCGGCCGGCCTGGCACTTGATCGACGTTGAACCGTATTTCCAGCCGAACTTTACGATGGGCATAAGCCACGGTCGCAATATGGCGATGCTGGCAACACGCGGATGTCCGTACCAATGCACGTTTTGCTCCAATCCAACCATGTGGACGACGCGGTACGTGATGCGGCCGGTCGAAGATGTGGTTGATGAGATCGAGGATTACGTTAAGAAATATCAGATCAACAGCGTTGATTTCTATGACCTGACCGCGATCGTCAAACGTGAATGGATACTTCAGTTCATCGCTGAATTGGAGAAGCGTGAGCTGAATGTCACATGGCAGCTTCCTTCCGGGACCCGCTCGGAATGCCTGGATGATGAGGTTATCGGCGGGCTTGCGCGGACAGGCTGCGAGTTTTTGGTCTATGCTCCGGAAAGCGGTTCGAAACGAACGCTTGAGATGATCAAGAAGCGGGTAAACCTTGAAAATCTAGAGCGCTCCATCAAGATCGCCGTCCGGCACGGTATCGTTACCAAGGTCAACTTCATAATCGGGTTCCCCGCCGAAACCAGAAAGGACATTATTCAAACGCTTCTATTTGTCTTCAAACTGGCGTTTCTGAAAGTGGACGACTGCAACATCACGGCATTTTCGCCATATCCGGGCTCGGAACTTTTCCGCGAGCTCCAGGACGAAGGTGCGATTGGACAGATCGATGACGAGTATTTCGGCAATCTTATGACGCAGTTCGACTTCACTGTAACCCGGACCTTCTGTCGCAATGTGGGCCCGTCGCAGATCGTCTTTTTGCGTGTTGTCGGAATGTCATTTTTCTATGGCCTAAGCTATCTTCGTTCTCCCGGAAAGATCTTCCGTCTGGTAAAAAGCGTCTTTCAGCAGCGATTTCAACCGCGCAGCCTATTTGAGCAGCGGGTGTACGATTTCGCCGTTCGCAGACGCAGGGCCCGAGCCTAAAGATTCTCTCCAGCCGATCGCATACTTCATAACACAAGTTCCGTGAATGCTTATATTTACGGGAAGAACGAGGTATTGGCGCGCTGTGCAAAAGTTGTGGAAAACCGTGCGAAAAAATCGTCAAGTTCGTTTTGAAACCCGCTCACATTTGACGCTATCATTTTAGCCTGCATCAGAGGTTCGTAAAGAATGGCTGCCCTTTCCGAAGTACGACAACGTGAACAATTTCTTGAACGCCCGCTGCCTTCGAGCGAAGACAGCGAGCGGGCAATACTGGGCGCCATCCTGCTCGACAATTCACTAATTACGCACGCTGTCGAGCAGTTGAAGCCGGCCGATTTTTACTCGCCGCTCAACCGCCGGATCTTTGGCGCGATGATCGCGCTGTTCGAGAGCTCAAAGGTCATTGATCCGATCCTGATCGGCGAGGAATTGAAGAAAGAAGGCTCGCTTGAATCGATCGGCGGCGTTTCGGCGGTTACCAATCTGACCTACGGACTCCCACATTTTACGGACCTGACGGGTTACATTGATGTGGTCCGCGATAAGGCGGTCATACGGAACCTAATTCGCACATGCAACCAGATCACGAGCGAAGCCCTTGAAGAAGAGGACGACGCGAATGTGATCCTGGATCATGCGGAGCAGATGATCTTTGCGCTTGCTGAACGCCGGGCAGCCGAAGGCTTTGCCCATGTCCAGCCCGTCGCGGCCAAGGTACTCGCAAAGGTCGAAGAATATTCCAAGCGCGATTCGAGCGCTCTGACCGGACTTGCAACGGGTTTTCGGGAATTGGACGAGATGACCTCCGGCCTGCAGCCGAGCGATCTGATCATTGTCGCCGCACGACCTTCGATGGGAAAGACCGCGCTGTGCCTGACCATCGCTCAGAACGCTGCAATAGACGAAAAAGCTGTGGTCGGCTTTTTTTCGCTCGAAATGTCAAAGGAGCAATTGGTAATGCGTATGATGGCGTCCGAGGCAAAGGTGGACGCCTCCCGGTTTCGTCGGGGCATTCTTTCGCGGGATGAGTGGGAACGGCTTGCTCGTGCGATCGGGACATTGGCGGAAGCGAGAATGTTCATTGACGATACGCCGGGAATTTCGGTCCTGGAGATGCGCGCAAAGGCCCGGCGGCTCGCAGCCGAGCAAAAACGCCTTGACCTGATCGTGGTCGATTATCTTCAGCTCATGTCCGCCGGGCGTTCTGAATCGCGCCAGCAGGAAGTTTCGCAGATCTCGCGTGAATTAAAGGGACTCGCGAAAGAGATGAATGTTCCGGTCATAGCACTTTCGCAGCTTTCGCGTGCGCCCGAGGCACGCAATCCGCCAAAACCATTGATGTCCGATCTGCGCGAATCCGGCTCCATCGAGCAAGATGCCGACGTCGTTGCATTCATTTACCGGGAAGATTACTATAAGCCGTCGGACGAGAACGCAGGAATGGCAGAACTTATAATCTCAAAACAAAGAAACGGCCCGACCGGCACGATAAAACTTGCGTTCCTGAAGGAATTCACCAGGTTCGAAAACTATTACGGCGGCTAAGACGAGTAAAGTTTTGGATCTTAGATTTTTGATTTTCGTGATAGAGGATTACCGCGAGATCTAAAATCTGAGATCCAAAATTCGAAATTTGAGATCCAAAACTAATATGATCCAAGCAACCCAAGAGCATGACCCGCGTTTTCCGATCGGCAAATTCAATGCGGCGGCCTATGCTTCACGCGAAGAAAACATAAAGACTATCGCTGACCTGCCGGCAAATATACGGGCCGCGGTCGCAGGCTTGACCGATGAGCAGCTTGATACGCCATACCGGCCTGAAGGCTGGACGCTTCGGCAAACGGTGCATCATATAGCGGACAGCCATATCAATTCATTTTGTCGTTTCAAGCTGGCGTTGACCGAGGACGAAGCCCCGACTATCCGGCCATATTATGAGGACCGCTGGGCGGAACTGGCAGACAGCAAGCTACCCGTCGAAGTTTCGCTGGCGATCATCGACGGCGTTCATTCCCGCTGGGCCGAGTTATTGCAAAACATGAGCGATGCCGATTTTGAGAGCGAGTTCATCCATCCCGAAACAGGCAATTGGAAATTAGAAAAGGTTCTTGGACTTTACGCCTGGCATTCGCTTCACCACACGGCACATATAACCGGAACTCGCGAGCGGAACGGCTGGTAGTGAAGATCTCGCCCACGAATTACGCGAATAAGGGCAAAGAAATACCATTCAAATTCAAATTCGAGTTCGGCGGCTAAGCGGGATTTATCTCTTATTAGAGAAATTCGTGTTATTCGCGGGCAAAACTTTCTTTAGATGACACCTGCTTCACCTCAACGTCTCGTATCGCTCGATGTCTTTCGCGGCATGACGATCGCGGGAATGGTGCTTGTCAATAATCCGGGCACATGGTCGGCGATCTACGCGCCGCTTGAACACGCGCCCTGGCATGGAATAACACCGACGGACTATATCTTTCCGTTCTTTTTGTTTATCGTCGGCGTCGCCATTCCTATCGCATTGGGCAAGCGACTTGAAGCGGGAATTACCCGCGATGTTTACTTGAAGATCGTTTCGCGTTCGGTGTCTATATTCGTCGTCGGCCTGCTGATCTCGATGATCCCGTTCTTCGATTTCGGCAAGACCGAGATACCATATCTCGTCAAGATCGTTTTAGTTCTGTCTTTCTCCGCGGCATTATTTCTTTATCTTTGGGGCAAACGAACTCAGGCGGCGATCGTCGCGGGCGTGTCGGCGTTGCTATTGGCGGTATTTTGGCTGGCCGGCACGCCGATCGTCTGGTACAACTTTGGGACAATGCGCATACCTGGCGTGCTCCAGAGAATCGCCGTCTGCTATCTCATTGTCTCGCTCATCTTTCTTCACACCAACTGGAAACAGCAGACCGTCATTGGCATCGCGCTTCTGCTTATTTATTGGGCACTGATGACATTGGTCGCTGTTCCGGGATGCGAGATCACGACGATCGACGACAAAGCATGCAATCTCGCCGCATGGCTCGACCGAACGATCCTGACCGAAAGCCACATGTGGCGGCAGGCAAAAGTGTTCGACCCAGAAGGAATTCTGTCAACGATCCCGGCTCTGGTAACGACGATCTCCGGTGTTCTTACGGGAATATGGCTTAAAAGAAATGATGAGACAGGAATGATGAATGATGAATCTCAGGTTTCTGACAGTTCATCATTCACCATTCATCATTCATCATTAACAAAGACGATCGGGCTTTTCTTTTTCGGGACTGTGCTACTAGCTATTGGTTGGTCGTGGAGTCTGGTATTTCCGCTGAATAAATCGCTTTGGACAAGCTCGTATGTCGTTTATACATCCGGCCTCGCGCTTTTGACGCTTGGCTTCTGCTACTACCTGATCGACGTCAAAGGCTACAAACGCTGGGCCAAGCCGTTTGTCGTTTTCGGCGTAAACGCGCTCGCGCTTTTTGCTTTTTCGGGCCTTATGGCACGGCTCATGGGGATGATTCGCATAGCCGGTGCCGACGGAAAAGAAACCACGCTCCAGGGCTGGATCTTCAACAACCTTTTCCTCTCCTGGGCGTCACCAATAAACGCTTCGCTCGCATTCGCTGTCTGCTTCATCCTCTTCTGGCTCTTCCTCATGTGGCTTTTGTATCGGAAACGGATCTACATAAAAGTTTGACTGCAAAATTAGCCTTTCTTCGACCGTTCCCTGGCAATTTCGATAGCTGCAAAGATATCGCCGGCGAAGTTTTTCTTCCCGACTTTTTCAACGAGTCCGCTCTTTCGCATTACTCGATAAACTGCTCTCGTCACAGCGGAGAAAATAATGACGTATCCATTATCGCGGGCATCTTCCGCCATCTCCTCAAGGACGCGTATGCCGCTTGCGTCGATGGTCGGGACCTGTCGCATTCGCAAGATCAACGCTTTTGGCTTTTTCGAGACTATGCGAATCGACTCTTTGAACTGTCTGACAGCACCAAAAAATAACGAACCATATATTTCGAACACTTCTACGCCGTCAGGAATGTCTATCCCGCTCATGTCACGACTTTGAAACTCCTCATCGTCCTTGAGGTTGTCGGTGATAAGTGAAACCTGTGTTTCAGTGGACATTTTTTGCAGGAAAAGAAATGCCGCGAGCAGGATGCCGATCTGTATAGCAGTTGTGAGATCGATCAGGACAGTTAGCAAAAAGGTCGCAAGCAATACCGCGACGTCGCCGCGAGGGCTTTTAAGCAAATGAATGAATTCGCGCCACTCGCTCATGTTATATGCGACGACCAGCAGCACGGCAGCAAGCGTTGCCATCGGTATCATAGCTGCCCATTGGCCGACGAGCAGCAATACTAAAAGTAGAAATAAGCAGTGTATTAGTGCAGAAACAGGTGTTTTGCCGCCGTTCTTGATGTTTGTGGCGGTGCGGGCAATGGCGCCTGTCGCCGGAATTCCAGCGAATAGGACAGAAACGATGTTCCCAGTGCCTTGTGCGACTAGTTCCATGTTTGATCTATGTCGCGAACCCATCATTCCGTCGGCTACGACTGCAGAAAGCAATGATTCGAGACCGGCAAGCATGGCGATGGTAACAGCGGGCATGAACATCTGTTGTATTAACTCAAAAGTGACGCTGGGAATATGCGGCGACGGAAGTGTATTGGGAACGCCTCCGAATCGAGATGCAATCGTGTCCACAGGAAGCTGAAATATTTGCACGGCAGCCGTGACAACAAGTATTGTGATCAACTGGCCCGGCACTCGATGCGTAACGCGGGGCCACAAAATGATGATTAGCAGCGATGCGACGCCGACACCGACGGAATAAAGATCGGCGGTGAATATATTTTCGATATACACCATCCACTTTGCAATGAAATCAGCCGGCACTTTATCTATTTGCAGTCCGAGAAAGTCGCTGATCTGCGACGAAGCGATTATCAATGCAATACCAGATGTAAACCCAACAACAACAGGAAACGGCACGAACTTGAGAAAGGCGCCCATTCGAGCGATACCCATCGCTATCAACAAAACACCTGCGATTAAGGTCGCGACAACGAGTCCGTCGTAACCGTATTTCTGCACAATGCCGTAAACAATGACGATGAACGCTCCGGTTGGCCCGCTGATCTGAGCACGCGATCCGCCGAGCATCGCGATTACGGCTCCGGCAAATATTGCAGTGTATAGTCCTTGTTCAGGTTTTACGCCCGAGGCAATTGCAAGCGCGATCGATAACGGCAGAGCAACGATGCCAACAGTTAGTCCACCCAACAGATCGCCAAGGAAAGTCTTTTTTGCATATCCTTCGCGCAGGATGCTTATTAGTTTCGGCTCGAAGTTTCTTATCATAGCGTCGTCATTCACAAGAACGTCGCATGACTCTGCGAGAGTGTTGAATTAGCATACCAGAACGGCGCACATCTTAGCTCAGTTCGGCGAAAGCTCGAACGAGATCCAAGCCCTCGGCCTCAAGAAAAAGAGCGAATACATGTCACCGTCTAAGAAGGAAAATCCAACACGTTAAATAGTTTTTTAAGCACATGAAAAGCACGAAGCGGAATCGAACAGTCTCGTGCTTTTTGTGTTTGTTTGTGGCTAAATTCTTACGCAGCTGCGGCGACGACTTTTTCGGCGGCGTCGGACATTGTTGTTGCAGGGATGATGCCGATGTTGGATTCGGAGAGGACGCGGCGGCCTTCTTCGACGTTGGTGCCTTCGAGGCGGGCGACTATGGGAATTGAAACGCCGAGATTTTTTGCGGCGGCGACGACGCCGTTGGCGACCATATCGCAGCGGACGATGCCGCCGAAGATGTTTATCAAAACAGCCTTCACGTTGTCGTCGGCAAGAAGGATCTTGAACGCTTGTTCGACGCGTTCCTGCGAAGCACCGCCGCCTACATCGAGAAAGTTAGCGGGCTCGCCGCCGGCTAATTTGATGATGTCCATTGTCGCCATCGCAAGTCCGGCACCGTTTACCATACAGCCGATATTGCCGTCGAGTTTTATGTAATTGAGATCGTATTTCGATGCCTCGATCTCGAGTGGTTCTTCCTCGTTCAGGTCGCGAAGTTCTGCATAATCCTTGTGCCGGAACATCGCGTTGTCGTCAAAATTCACCTTTGCATCGAGCGCGATCAGCCGATTGTCCTTCGTGAGCAAAAAAGGATTTATCTCAAGCAGCGACGCGTCCATTTTTTCGTACGCATCATAAAGCGTCAGCATAAATTTCGCCGCCTGATTGATGAGATCATTTGGAATTCCAAGTCCGAAAGCGAGTTTCCGCGCCTGAAAAGGACGCAAACCGACCGAAGGATCGATCGTTTCTTTCAAGATCAATTCCGGCGTTTCCTCAGCCACCTTTTCAATGTCCATTCCGCCGGCTTTCGACGCCATGAACACGTTGCGGCCGGTCACGCGGTCGAGCGTGACGGCCAAATAGAACTCGCGGTCGATCGGCAATCCTTCTTCGATGAGCAGCGTTTTCACCTCGCGGCCTTCGGGGCCGGTTTGATGTGTTACAAGCATCATCCCAAGCATTTGGCCCGCTATCTCTTTTGCCTCGGCGGGAGATTTGGCAAGCTTTACGCCGCCGCCTTTTCCCCGGCCTCCTGCGTGGATCTGTGCCTTTACAACTACGATGTCTGTGCCAAGTTCGCGTGCCGCCGCTTCGGCCTCTTCCGCTGTCCGGGCGACAATTCCGCGCGGGACAGGGACGCCGTATTCCTTAAGAAGTGCTTTGCCTTGATACTCGTGAATTTTCATATGATGAGATCGACAGCCTGCACTGTCGGAGGATTTGATCGAAAGCCCAATTTTAGCTGTCCGGCGTCCAAAAGGCAAAAAGGCAGCCGCACGAGCCACCTTTGCCAAGACTCAATATCGATGAACGGTTTACATATTTACGACCAGTTTGAGAAGTTTCCATTCTCCGTCGCGCTTGACATATTCGTACTCAAATTTTACGTTCAGCGGTTTGGTCGGGAATTTTCCTTCGAGCACAAGAATATCAAGGCCCTTTTCCTGTCGGATGCTTGGAGCAGGCGAGAAGTTGGCGGTAGCGGCCGGAACCTTGTTCAGGCTTGGCAGGATCAGTTTTTTCTTTTGCACGAATTCTTTGAAAACGTCGGCCATCTGATCTTCTGTGTATGTGCTCTTAAAATCAGACGAGGCATTTTCGTAGATCTCGCTGAAGTCATTTGTATCAAGCGCGTGAGCAAAATCGGCGGTCGTTTCCTTTACAAGACCTTGAAGCGTCGAATCTGACGGCACGCCGTTTGAATCCGTATCTGTTTCAGTTGTCGTCGTGCTCGAGTTGCTGGTTGTCGAGCTATTCGATGTGCTCGAGTTGCTGGTCGTGCCAAACTCCTTTGAGCATGTACAGCCAAGGGCGATCGCGCCAACGATCGCGAAAGCGATAAGTCCGCTTAAGCGGGCATCTTTTCCAAAAAACAGGGAAGTTGCAAGTTTTTTCATTTGAGGTCTCTCCAGAATAAAAATAAAAACTGTTCAATTCTTTCGCCAGGGTTCAAGCAATTTTATCCAACTGTCCACGGCCCTTTGATATTCCCACTGACAGCGTGTCGCCCGTTCTTTTGGCAGATAGCCCTTGTCCACGATAGTCTGGTGCTTCTTCGGGTCAGATCCGTAGATCATGCACAGCGAATTGTAGAATCTCTGTTCCTGCAGCAAATGTTCGTCGGCAAGGCTGCGTTCACGATTGTCGCCTTGTTTTGATTCAATGGCAAATGCGTCGGACGCCGCGTAAACCGCCCGCAAACCTTCATCGCCAAGTTCCTTTAAGTTTATGTAAGCCGAGCATCGGTCGGCCGCATCTTCCTCGTTGCCGGCGACGGGAAGTTTGTATTGATCGATAAGGGCGTGCGCTATTTCGTGCAGAAATACAAACCGCACGGCATCATTCATCTTCTTATAGGCCTGATCGTCCGGGATGCCGCTTTTTTTGAAGGTCCGGTAGAGATCTTCCATAAGCTCGTAGCACATCGTTACCGAAGCGTCGTTCGCGTCGTAAAACGCATTGACCTCTTTGCAGTCCTTCGTGCGGAGATAGATGTTTCGCGGCAAGGCAAGGGCCTCGTTCAGCTTATCGGCGGCATTTTCCAGAAGCCTGGCGTCCTTTACCTGCCTGTCGATCTCCTTGTAGCGGGGCGTTTCTATCTCCAGGTGTTCGACGATGAAATCTCCCTCATCCCGCTTTGGCGCCGAAGGCGCCGGCGCCAAAGTTTTGTTCGATGCAGCTGTGTTTGATTCGTCAATATATACGTCGGGCTGTTCCACCTCAGGTTCGCGGGACGAACTGCAAAAGCATCCAGTGATCAAAAACAGCGCGGAAAGCGCTAAGAGTAGATTTACCAGGTTGGGGCGAAGATTCGGGTCCATCTGCAAAGCGGGAGCAAAGCCGTCCGGCCGCGCCGGTCGTCCATGCGGCCACTATCAGACGATCCAGGCAAGAAATTTTGCAACAGAAATGGCTGACGAATGCCAGTTCATCAGCCATTATCCGCGATGCAATGCAGTTTTGTCTATTGCGATCTTTCTACCAGT
>JADYZI010000509.1 GCA_020853255.1 Acidobacteriota bacterium | reverse complement strand
GGACCTTCTGATCTTCGACGGTCTCTGTGTGAATATTCTCCAGGCCAAGGGCGTTTTCCCAGAACTTCAGGGCTTCATCAATGCCTTTCGTCGCGATACCGAGATGATCGATCTTCATAAAGTTTTCAGGCGCTCCAATTGCAGAAGCCCGCACGTAGTAAGGGCGATACCGGAACGTCGCGAGCACCGTTTAGATTCGAAGTTTCGCCCTTACTACGTGCGGGCCTCTGCAAGAATTTCTTCGACCGCCGAATACGGGTCGATCTTTTTCTCGGCGACGTCGGCCGCAAGGTTTTCCAGCTTTTCGCTGGTACCGTTGCGGTTCAAAAGTTCATTGAGCAAACGATCCTGCAAAAGTTCCGTTAAACGCCAGAGCGCTATCGACTTGCGGCGATCGCTGCTGTGCGAAGAAGAACCTTGGAATTCAATGTATGAGTCTATCGCCGCCGAAAGATCTTCGATGCCCTTATTCTCGGTGGCCACTGTTTTGACAACCGGCGCGTGCCACATATCCGGCCGGTGGGCGAGCGAGAGCAGTGCGTCGAGTTCTTTCTGTGTTCTAAGGACGCCTTCGCGGTCGGCCTTGTTGATGACGAAAACATCGCCGATCTCCATTATTCCGGCTTTGATGGCTTGAATGTCATCGCCCATACCCGGAACGAGCACGACCACCGACACATCCGCGGCCTTCACGATCTCTACTTCGTCCTGGCCGACGCCTACCGTCTCGACAATTACAAAATCGAATCCGGCCGCGTCAAGTATCGCGACGGCATCCACGGTCGCCCGCGACAGTCCGCCAAGGTTCCCGCGCGTGGCCATTGAGCGGATAAAGACATTCTTGTCCAGACCAAGCGTCGCCATCCGGATCCGGTCGCCGAGGATAGCACCGCCGGAGAACGGGCTGGAAGGATCGACGCAAATTATCCCGACGCGCTTTCCCGCTTCCTTGTAATACATTGCCAACTTATCGACCAGCGAAGATTTTCCGGCACCGGGTGCACCAGTTATACCGATGATCTTTGCGTTTCCCGTTCGCGGAAATACCGCTTTCATCAGGTCAGCCGAGCCGGCGCCGTAATTCTCGACAAGCGAGATCGCACGGGCTATTGTCCGCGGATCGCCGGCAAAAAGCTTTTCTACGTCGATCATTGGTTCAATGCGGCACGTGGAACACCTAGATCATCACAAATTTTTGCCAGATTTTCCTTGATCTCAGTGTGACGCGGTACCGCGGCCATGCGGCCGTTGGCTAAGTTCTTAAAAACAGTGTGGGTTCCGCCTTCGCGCCTGAATGCGCAGCCGTTCTTCTCAAGATGCCGGATCAGTACCTTGCGTTTCATCCCTAGGCTGCTTGCAGGATCAACTCTTCTTTAGTCGCTTGTTTTATGGTCTCGAGTCGATTCTCAGCATCGTCGCGATAGCATTCGAGCAGCAACGTCACGGCCTCTCTTAGGTTTTCGCGAGTTTCTTCGATCGTTTCGCCCTGAGTATTTGCTCCTGGGAGTTCGGCAACATACCCGATATAGCCACCTTCAGCGGCCTTTTCGTAAATGGCGGTTAATTTTATCTCAGACATACGACGGTGCCTCAAATGGCTCTTCAAAACCATATTTTCCCATCAATTCTCCTTTCTCACAACTATTCTCAATGGGCGCCCGAAAGAAGAATCCTAATACTATAAAAATATTAGGATTCTTGATTAGGATTCTTGTCTCCAAATTCTGATTCGAGCGTCTTTTTCGGATCTTTTCTCCGATCTATCTCGTTCCGTGGTCAACCTTTCAATATGACCCAGGATGAAGATGAACCGGAGAAAAGAATCGCGGAAGGATCGTCAGGAGCGATTCAACTGACTTCGGTTCAGTGTTTTACGAGCGGTCCATGTATCTACATCTGTCCTTCATCCGCCGATGGCCCGTAGATCGACGGGACGGCAATGTCGTTCAGCCGCAGATAGACCGAAAGCTGGCCGCGGTGGTGGATGATGTGATTCATGACGAACGATCGCATCACCGCCACTTTCGGCAGCGTAAAATAGTTCGTTTCGCCGTTCCGAAGCGTCCACGTATCCATGAACTGCTCATCCGACGTGTTTCGCAGGACGTCTATTGCTTCGGCCACGGTCTTGTCGAGATATTCGACCAGGTCGGCAGTTGTCGCCGGCTCGAACGGCTTGTAGTCCATCGTCGCGAAATCCAGTTCGGCGTGCTGAAGCGTCGCGGGCGTCCAACTGAACATCTCGGCAATGTGAACCGCGAGCTTGCCGAACTCCATTGATTTTTCATGCGGCTTCCAATCGAATTTGTCAGCCGGGACACGCTCCAGACAGGTCCTCGTGACCTTTGCTTCCTGCTCCATTTCGGCGATCAACGCCGACGCGATATTATTCGAACTCGCAGCTGCTGTTGTGCTCATACTTAATCTCCTCTGATAGTAAACTAGAACCAAGGCCAATAATAATAGCACACAATGTTGCACAGATGCAACGTTGTGCGATTTGCCAATCACAATAAGGGATGTACTATCCCTTTAACAGATTCTTTGCGATCACTAATCGTTGTATCTCGCTGGTTCCTTCGCCGATGGTGAGGAGTTTTGAATCCCGCCAGTATTTTTCGGCGGGGTAGTCTTTTGTATAGCCGTAGCCGCCGTGGATCTGGACGGATTCTTCTGAGACGCGGACGGCTGTTTCTGAGGCGTAGAGCTTTGCCATCGCGCTCTTTTGCGTCACGGGTTTTCCGGCGTCCTTCAAGGCCGCGGCCTGGAGAGTCAGCAGTCGTGAGCATTCGATCTGGGTTGCCATGTCTGCGAGTTTGAATTGGATCGCCTGGAATTCCGAGATCGGGCGGCCGAATTGCTGACGTTCTTTTGCGTATTTCACTGCGGCTTCGTATGCACCCTGGGCCACGCCAACCGAAAGGGCGGCAATAGATATTCGTCCGCCGTCAAGGACCTTCATTGCCTGGAGAAACCCTTCGCCCTCACTGCCGAGGCGGTTTTCGTCCGGGACATAGCAATCTTCGAAAACGACCGACGCCGTTTCAGATGCGCGCATGCCGACCTTATTCTCTTTCTTGTCGGACCGAAATCCTTCCATCGATTTATCAAATATAAACGCCGAAATGCCGTGGCTGCCTTTTTCTTTGTCGGTCACCGCGACGGCGACAAGCGTCTGGCAAGCGATAGCGTGCGTGATGAAATTTTTCGAGCCGTTGACCTTCCATCCGCCGTTTGAACGTATTGCGGTCGTCCGCGTTCCCGACGCGTCCGAACCCGCTTGCGATTCGGTCAAGCCCCAGGCCCCAAACGATTCGCCCTGCGCGAGCGGAACGAGATATTTCTGTTTCTGCTCTTCACTGCCGAACGTGTAGATGTGGTTTGAGCAAAGCGAATTATGCGCAGCGACCGACAGGCCGACGGCACCGCAGACGCGGCCGAGCTCTTCGATGATCGTCGCGTATTCGACATAGCCCATTCCGGCACCGCCGTATTCTTCCGGAAAGATCACGCCAAGCAGCCCAAGCTCGGCCAGCTTTGGCCGCAATTCCTCAGGAAAATGCTGTGTTTCGTCCCATTCAAGCACACTCGGCCTTATCTCGCTCTCGGCAAATTCGCGGATGCTGTGTTTTATCTGCTGTTGTTCTTCGTTTAGCTCAAAATTCATAGGTGCGTACGTATAACAAAACGTTATACTACCATAATATCGACCCGTGAACAATATTTCCGTGGTAATTCTGTGGTAACACAATAGAAATGTCCTACTCGAAGCACAATAGAAATGTCCTCTTAGGACGGCGAAGAGTATCTTGCCGGAATGGAAGGGGAAATATTGATGACGAGACGGGAGCGGGAGCGGATGAG
>JADYZI010000508.1 GCA_020853255.1 Acidobacteriota bacterium | reverse complement strand
TGTATGCTATGCTCCCGTCAGTACAATATCTTGTTAAGTCATTCGGGTGTCCCGGGCATCGCGTGCTGTACCAATTTTCACACTGATCTGTTAGCAAGAGGGAACTAAGGAAATGACTACGGACGGAATTCAAATGCACTCAGGCGGATTAAAGATCTTCATAGACGAGCCACCGATCACAGGTGCGCGTATCAAGGTGATCGGTGTTGGCGGCGGCGGCGGCAATGCCGTTAACCGCATGATCGAAGCCGGCATTCAGGGCGTCGAATTTATCGTTGCCAATACGGACCTTCAGGCGCTGAACGCTTCGACGGCGCCGCTGAAGATCCAGCTTGGCGGCAAATCGACACGCGGCCTTGGTGCCGGATCGAACCCCGATGTTGGCCGTGCGGCGGCGCTCGAAGACCATGAAAAACTTCTCGACGTTCTTGAGGGCGCGGATATGGTCTTTGTGACGGCAGGCCTCGGCGGCGGCACAGGTACCGGCGCGGCGCCGGTCGTTGCATCCCTTGCGATCGAACTCGGTGCTCTGACGGTTGCGGTCGTCACAAAACCGTTCGGCGTCGAAGGAAAAAAGCGAATGACGCAGGCCGAACAGGGCTTGGCCGAGCTTCGCGGCTGCGTGGACACGATCATCACTATACCTAACTCGAAACTTCGCGAGGTTGAAGAGGGCATCACAATGATGAACGCCTTTCGCCGCGCGGATGATGTTCTTCTGCAGGCCGTGCAGGGCATAACCGAGTTGATCATCACGCCGGGCATCATCAATCTTGACTTCGCCGATGTAAAGACCGTAATGCGCGGCCGCGGCGTAGCATTAATGGGCATCGGCACCGCCGCCGGGCCGGACGCACCTTCGAAGGCAATGCGCGGTGCTCTTGATTACAAACTGCTTGAAGAGAATTCGATCACAGGAGCGAAGGCGGCACTCATCAACATTACAGGCGGCGTTGATATGCCGCTTGCCGAGATCGAAGATGCCATCAGCATGATCCAGGAAGAAGCTGATGAGAACGCCGATGTTATCTGGGGCAACGTCGTCAAGGAAGGAATGGGCGACGAGATAAAGGTTACGGTCATTGCGACCGGATTTGACAGTCACGTTCAGGCGATGAGGCCTGTGCCGCTCGAATCAGTCAGCGCGGGCGGCGCCGCGGTCGGATATGCGGTCGCACCAAAGCAGGAAGAAGACCTGGACGTTCCGACGTTTATCCGCCGACAGGCTGACTAGCCTGTTTGCGGGATCAAGTTGCCGTTTGCTTGAAAGCTGCCTAGCTTGCCCGGTTCGCCCAAAAGGCTGCCGGGCAATTTTTTACCGCGGCTTTGGCCTGATCGAGACCTGACAATGATCGCGGCGGTGAGCTTATTGTGGGTGCCGATAATATTAAAGATGTTCCGATAGTCGGGATCACTATTGGCGATGCGGCCGGTATTGGGCCTGAGATATCGCTGAAGGCCGTGGAGAATGCGGGGCTTCGCGGCGTATGCCGCCCTGTGCTGATCGGTGATCTCATTCACCTTAAGGCGGTCAGCGAACGCCTTGATCTTGGGCAAACGCTGGCGGCGTTCAGCGACGAGCGTCCCGCGCTAGACGGCGAAGTCGAAGTGTTCGACACCGCAAACCTTCCGCCTAAAACAGCCCTCGGCATAGACGATGCGATCACCGGTAAGGCCGCCGCGGAATGTATCACGACTGCGGTGCAGCTTTGTCTGGACGGCCGGATCGACGCGATAGCAACGGCGCCGATCAGCAAAAAAGCCATTGCCCTTGGCGGCTATGATTTCCCCGGCCATACGGAGTTTCTTGCAGAGTTGACCGGCACGAAAGATTTCAGAATGAGCTTCTTCGCTGGGCAACTGCGGGTCGTGCTGCTTTCAACACACGTTTCGCTTCGGCAGGCGATCGAAACCGTGAGGCACGAAAATCTGACGGAACTCATTCGATTTACGGACCACGAGCTTTCACGGTTGCTCGGAAGGCCGATAAAAATTGCGGTCGCCGGACTGAACCCGCATGCGTCCGAGCACGGAATGTTCGGTGATGAAGAAGCGGCGGAGATCGAGCCGGCCGTTCGCAAGTGTCGCGATGAATATGGCATTGATGTTTCCGGCCCGTTTTCGCCCGACACGATCTTTCTGCGCGGACACCGGGGCGAGTTTGACGCGGTTGTCGCATGCTATCACGATCAAGCGACCATCGCGGTCAAATCACTCGCGTTCGGCGATTCGGTAAATGTGACGCTGGGGGTGCCGATCATTCGCACATCGGTGGATCATGGTACGGCATATGATATCGCCGGTAAAGGGATTGCGGATGCGTCAAGCATGCGGGCGGCCATAATTCTCGCCGCCGATCTGGCCGCTCGCGGCAGGCTGACACAAACATCGGTGTGATATATAATTTCGGAAATCTTCCAACGTTTTTGATATAAGGAGAAACCGTTTGTGGCTCAACCGAAGCTATTATTGGCTGACGATTCGCTTACGATCCAAAAGGTCGTTAGCCTGACGTTTGCGGATCGGGGTATCGACGTTATCGCCTATTCGGACGGCGAAGCGGCATTCGAGCACGTCGATGAAGTAAAACCGGATATCGTACTGGCGGATGTTCATATGCCCGGACTGGGCGGCTATGCGTTGTGTGAACTGGTTCGGACGAACGAATCTACGCGGCACATTCCTGTTGTGCTTCTCGTTGGTTCGTTCGAACCCTTCGATCGAGACGAGGCCGACCGCGTCGGTGCCAATACATATTTGACCAAGCCCTTCACCGCTATTGCCGACCTGGTGTCGACCGTTGACCGCTTGCTTGCCGATTCGGCTGCCGCTCGCCCGCCGGAGCCGCCGGCGGTGCCATTGCCGGATACGACAGATATAGATTTTTTATACGAGCAGAGCTTTATCGAAACTGTAGAACTGCCCCGAAAAGAAACGGTTCAGTTTGACGTGGATGTGCTGGATGATGAAATGATCCAGACGAGCTACGCCGAGCCGGACCTCAACCCGGCAGTTGGGGAATCGCTCTATGCGCAAGCGGGCAACGATGAGGCAAACTTTGTCGAGATCGAAGATATTGAAGCTGAATTCCTGATCGCCGAATCACTCAGGGATGCGACCCAAGACGAACAGCCGGCCGATCCCGACCCGGGAGCCTCCCGGCAGGAAGAGCCGATTGATGAATCGGCGCCTGTTTATGATCCGTTCGAATCTGTAGCCGCGGAACCGCCTCCCGCCCGCCTTGAACCGGTCACGGAGAGCAAAACGACCGATCTAGACTTTGACGATGACCTTCTGGAGATTCCGCGAGCGCAGGCATCACGAGAGATCGAACATACCGTGTCCGATGCTCAGTCTGCCAACAGCCGCGAGGCGGTGAGCCTGTCGCCTGAACTGGTGGATATGATAGTGGAGAAGGTCCTGGAAAGGCTTGCTGAAAAAGAACGGGGCGATGAGGCTCGCTCGGTTTCCGGATAGCCGCATCCGCGAAATGCAGAGGCCCGCACGGAGTAAGGGCGAAATAGACGGGTTGAATATTGCGCCTTTACTCACGTGCGGGCTTCCGCAAAGAGGAAGATGCACGAAAAGAAGAACCCAACCGCTAACGCCAGATGGTACTCACAAGACGCTGGCCGCGAAATGCAGAAGCGCCCGCATGGAGTAAGGGCGAAATAGACAGGTTGAATATTACGCCCTTACTCACGTGCGGGCTTCCGCAAAGAGGAAGATGCACGCAGTTAACCCGCAAGTGAAAACCGGCGGGTTTTGCATTATCATATCCGTTTACCAATATGGAGATCCCAAAAGCATACGACCCCAAACAGGCTGAAGAGAGCCACTACGAACGCTGGGAAACAAGCGGCTTTTTTAAGCCTGAGATCAATAAAGACCCGAATGCGGAGAAATATTCGATCGTGATCCCGCCGCCGAACGTGACCGGCAGCCTGCATATGGGCCACGCGTTGCAGCACACGATAATGGATGTGCTGGTACGTTGGAAACGGATGCAGGGCTTTCGCACGCTGTGGCTGCCGGGAACCGACCACGCCGGCATCTCGGTGCAGCGAAAAGTTGCCGAACAATTAAGGGAAGAAGAAGGCAAAACGCCGATCGACATTGGCCGCGAAGAATTTATCCGGCGCGCATGGGCGTGGAAGGAACAGTACGGCAACACCATAACCGAACAGATGCGGCGTGAAGGAGCGTCGGTCGATTGGTCACGGCATCGTTTTACGATGGACGAGAATTTGTCGAAAGCTGTCCGCAGCGTTTTTGTGACGCTTTATGACGAAGGCTGGATCTATAAAGGTTTACGCATCGTCAATTGGTGCCCGAAGGACAAGACGGTGCTTTCTGATCTTGAAGTAAAGGAAGAAACGCGCAAAGACGGGAAGCTTTACTACTTGAAGTATCCGGTACGACAGGCAGCGAGCTCGCGATATCTGACGGTCGCCACGACCCGGCCGGAGACGATGCTCGGTGACACGGCCGTCGCGGTTAACCCAAAGGACGAGCGATACCGCCACCTTATCGGCAAATCTATTGCGCTTCCCCTGACCGATCGTGAAATACCGATAGTCGGGGACGAGTATGTCGACCCCGAATTCGGGACCGGTGCCGTAAAGGTAACGCCAGCTCACGACCCGAACGATTATCAGATCGGATTGCGGCACGGCCTCGAACAGCTTCTCGTGATGAACGATGACGCGACGATGAACGCCGCCGCGGGTGCTGATTTTGAAGGCCTTGACCGGTTCAAGGCACGCGAAATGGTCATCGAACGCTTCGATGAGTTGGGCCTGCTTGAAAAGATCGAAGATTATGAGATAACTCTGCCGGTCTGCGAACGCTGCAAAACGGTCGTCGAACCGATCCTGTCTGATCAGTGGTTCGTCAAGATGGACGAAATGCGCGACATGGCGCTGGAACTTATGCGGACCGAAGGGGTACCGCATTTTTCGCCGCAGGTGCCGCATGAAAAGGTCTATACCGCCTGGCTCGAAAATCTAAAGGACTGGACCATTTCGCGCCAGCTTTGGTGGGGACACCAGATACCGGCGTGGTATGACAGTGAAGGAAATGTCTACGTAGCGATGTCTGCGGAAGAGGCGACGGAACAAGCCGGCGGCAAAGAGTTAAAGCAAGACCAGGACGTACTCGACACGTGGTTTTCGTCGGGACTGTGGGCGTTTTCAACTTTCGGCTGGACTGGGTCGGCCCCCGGTGCGCCAGCGGCGGGCCAGTTCGATGATTCTACAAACTGGCCGCCCGCTCACGCAGGCGGTTCTGACCTGGACACTTTTCTCCCCACAGATGTTCTGGTAACCGGCCGCGACATCATATTTCTATGGGTATCGCGGATGATAATGCTGACGAAAAAGTTCGTCGACAAAAAGGCTTTTGAAGACGTCATTGTCACCGGCACCGTTCTTGGCAAAGACGGAAAGCCGATGTCGAAATCGCGCAAGAACGGCGTTGACCCGATCGAGATGTTCGATAAATTTGGCGTCGATGCAACGCGTATCTATCTGGCTTCTATTGCAACCGGGGCCGATATCAAATGGAACGATCTGCTGATCGAGACGTATCGGAACTTTGCAAACAAGATCTGGAATGCAACGCGGTTTTGTTTGATGAATTCAGATGGAGCGAGCATCGGTTCCCCTCACGAAGGAGGGGTGGCCAAAGGCCCGGGTGGTTCTGCCTCGGCCGTTGAAGGTTTCCCAGCCGGAGAAGAACCACCCCGTCAGCAAAAAATGCTGACACCCCTCCATAGTAAGGAGGGGAGTTATGAGCCGCTGCCCGATCGATGGATCGTATCGCGCCTAAACGTGACCGCCCTCAATGTGAACAAGGCCCTTTCACGCTACGAATTTCACACCGCGGTCTCGCTTCTATATCACTTTTTCTGGGACGATTTTTGCGATTGGTATATTGAGCTGAAGAAGGATGAGATAACGGCGGGCGATGTTGTGTCCAGTTCGCGCATCTTGTCGATCCTCGAACAGGCTTTGCGTTTGCTGCATCCATTCATGCCGTATCTAACTGAGGAATTGTGGCTGAAGCTGCCGGGAACATCGAACGCCTTTCACAACCCGGCCTACGCAGACGCCGGAGCGACGATAATGCTGGCCGATTTTCCTGCCGGTGATCCGACGTCCGTTGACGAGCAGGCCGAGGCCGAGATGCAGCTTGTCATCGACACGATCAAACGCGTGCGTAACATCCGCTCGGAGATGAACATAAAACCGAGCGACCGCGTAGATATCCACGTCGCTAGCGGTGTCGAAGCGCAGTCAATTCTTGCCGCCAACGAAGCCCAGATCAAAAAGCTTGCACGTGCTGATAGACTGGTATTGGCCGATTCGCTCGATGTGCCGAAGGCATCAGCCAAAGCGGTCCTGTCCGGCGGAGCCGAGATCGCGGTCCCGCTCGAGGGCCTGATCGATTTCGACAAGGAACGCGAACGCCTGCAAAACCAGATCGCAAAGCTCGACACCGAACTCCAGCGGCTGAACGGGCAGCTTTCGAATGCGAATTTCGTTGAACGAGCCCCGGTGGAGAAGGTGCAGGAGTTGAGGGGCAGACAAGAAGAGATAACGGGCCAGATCGCGGCCTTGAGATCAAACGTCGCGGCTCTCGCATAACTGAGTTTCGGTAAGATCATGAGAGGTGTACTCGCTTTTAGTCTGTCCTTTCTTTTCTCGCTGACGGGTTTTTCTCAAGCCCGCATTATCGAGGAAGCTAAGTATACGGAAGCGCTGAAACGGGCCGGTGAGGTTACCTATTCAAAACCTTATCGTGTGAAGCAGACTACAGAACAATGTTCGCTGGAAAACTGTGTTTGGGGGCCGCTCTACCGCAGTATTCAAGAGATCGTTCCCGGCGGGGCCATGCGATCATCCTTCATCGACACCCAACGCGGTGAAAATGAGCCTTCAAGCGTTTGGATATTCATTGGCAACAAGAGGTATGTGAACCGAAGGAACTCAGGTTGGCAGATCGAACCAGACGCCAAAAGTTCCAAACCCGTCGACCAACAAACCGAACTTCTATCCGCCGAGTATCGATATCTTGGCCCATCGCAGATCGCCGGTAAGAAGTTAGATGTATTTCAGAAGGCAATAAGAGCTCGGCTTACTTTCAATGGAACTTCAATTGATAGTGATCAGACGATCACGACTTGGATAGACGACGGGGGCCGACTTTTTAAGCAAGAGTTCTTGACGACGAATTCCGCTCGTGGTTCTACACGGATCGAAATGCTCTATGAACGGGACGAGAGTATCGTGATCGAAGAGCCGATAATGCCAATGATCGATCCGCCGGCAGCATTCACCCTCGCTGGCCAGGGAAAGCGGATCACCCGCGACGAGTTTTGGGATCATATGCGGCGTTCGCAGGCAGCGACGAAAGACAAATCCTTTCGGACTACAGTAACAGTTCAGGACAGCGATACTCCAGATGGTCGATGGGAGCTTTACAGTTCCTGGGTTTGTGATTACGTTTTCCCGGATCGATCGCACATTCTGTACACGCATAGAATCCGGAAAGAGATCGTTCGGATCGGCAAGACGGTTTATAGCCGGGCGCCGGACACCAACTGGGTGCGTACCGAAGAAGAGAAGCCCCACCTTGTTTCTTCCCCCGCTGGGATCTTCGGTTATCCGCCTGAGGCGCAGTTTTTGCTCACCGAGTCGGATATGGTAGATGATAAGACGGCCACTTTGATTCGCGTTGTTTCGAAATCAAAGTTCGGGAAGGGCAATGGTAAGGACACCCAAATAACGAACTACTGGTTGGATAAGGGCGGAATTTTGGTTCGGAAAGAATCGATATACTTCACCGAGTCCAGCGCGTCCGGCTCGCCAAAATGGACGCGACAGCTTGAAACCTACGAATACAACTCCGACATCCGTGTCGAGCCTCCAATTCATTAGTCTTAGAGGTTGATCATGAAGACTATTTTCCTGGTATTAATCAGCGTTGCAATTCTGACTGAATTAGGTTCGGCCCAGGATCGCCTATCCGAAGTGGACTACAACACCGCTCTCGCCCAGGCCCTCGATGCGGCATCCTCCCGCAGCCGGCGAATTTCAACCGACGAGGCCTTTTATAGCGGAGAGCAGATAACCGGGAAGCGACAGATAGTTTCTGATTTTGTCGGAAACGACGCCAAGAGGATCGATGTCAATGAGGAGTTTAACGGCAAGAGAACTCGCTCGAATTCGATCACGCTGAACGGCCAGTTTTTCTGCAAGGACGGCGAAAAGGCTTGGAAGCGGGCTGATAAGGAATGTGCGAAAGCCGGGAAGATGATGGCGATTCCTGATGGTGAATATGAATATTTTGTCGAGGCTGATCCGGCCAACCTGGGATGGAAGATCTACACGCGGCGTGCATCATGGAAAGATCTGGGGAATTCACCGGTACGTGATGCCGCGAGGCTAAAATTCATCGAGATAAAATTTATCACGGATGCGTCAGGGCTTATAACGGAATATACCGAAACCCGGCGCGGTGGTTCAGAACCGAACGGTTGGCGCAGCACGCAGGTGATGAGATACATCTACGAGCCCGCCGGCTTGACGATAAGCGATCCTATAAAAGTCCCTTGAAGGGCAGCAACGGGCGCTTTTGGGCCGGAATAGCGTATAGTGAATAGCGAATGTTGGCGTGAGCAAGACTCCGGTTATTCGTTGGTCGCTTTGCGTTCTCTATTATTCAGGAAGGATCGATCGATATTACATGAAATAGATTATGAACTGGCTCGACAACGGCGACGCCCTTGCGGCGATAGGACAATTTTTAGCGGAGGACATTGGCCGCGGCGATATCACAACATCTTCAACGGTACCGCCGGAGGTTCGCGGAATGGGTCGGCTTTTGGCGAAGGAATATCTGGTCATTTGCGGCCTTGAAGTGGCTGAAGCCGTCTTTCTCCATCTGGATTCCGAGATCTCGGAGATCGAAACAACATTCTCCGATGGCGACGAGGTCGAGGAAGGAACAGTGTTTGGAACGCTGAAAGGTTATGCCGACGTTCTGCTGACCGGTGAGCGTGTGGCCCTTAACCTTTTGCAGCGAATGTCGGGCGTCGCCACGTTGACCCGACAGTATGTGAAGGCTGTCGAGGGGACTGGAGCGGCGA
>JADYZI010000507.1 GCA_020853255.1 Acidobacteriota bacterium | reverse complement strand
GGGCTATTGTCAATTGTCCCTTCGGGACAAAATGCGAAACCTTCGTGAGCCATTTGTGGTCCTCGTGCGGCATTTTCACGCATTCGTGAGCGCCTTTTCAGGGTTCGTGAGCCATTTTATCGGCTTCGTAACCAACTTCCATTGCTTCGAGAGGCACTTTCAGGCCTTCGTCAGCGACTTGTTGTAACTCGTATTTGGGTCCAAAGGCTATTGCTACGATTTTACGCTCTCAATTCGAAGCCAATTCAGCCGTATCGACGTCATTGGCACATACAGCGCCAGCTCCTCCGGATAACCACAATTTAGACTTATATTTGCCAACCCGAAACACCCATAGGTTTCCCGAATATGTGCATTCAGGATTGCCGTGCCCGAACAGAATTAAAAAAGTGTTTGGCATAGCACCTTCCCACTCTTTGAAGAAAAAAACGTCCTCATCTTGCGGCGCATTTAACAATTGAAACTCAACATTCCTGATCTTGGGCAACCAACTGGGATCAATCGTGACAGCAAAGGTCGACGACCTCGGTTGCCGCATATAGATTTGGTTTGCAAGCATGACCGTCTTTTTCGTAGCAACGGGTTTAAACTGAAAAATCAAAACTCTGCGAATAACGTCCCGCAAAACTACTTCTGGAACTTCCGCGAACTTGCTCGTTTCATTGTCATTGTCCTGCCCGACAGCTAGTGTCGTCAACGCCAATACCATGACCGAAAGGAGAAAAAATCGTCGCCACATACTACTTCGTCTCTTGTCTTACTTCCTAAACATCCCCAGCATTCGGTTTGTGACCAGAAAACCGCCGGCGATGTTGATGGCGGCGATGAGGACGGCGATGGCGCCGAGGATGACGGTCAGGTTTAGCGACGAAGATGTAAGCTGGAGCATACCGCCGACGAGGATGATGCCGCTGATGGCGTTGGTAACGCTCATTAGCGGTGTGTGCAACGCCGGTTTGACGTTCCACACGACCTGAAACCCGATAAAGATCGCGAGAATGAATACGGTCAGATGACCGAGAAAGTCGCCGCCTGCGGTGGCCGCTTTCGGCGGCAGAATGAAGGCGAGGCCGAACATTATTAGGCCGATCACACCGAGCAGCCACGGGCTTACGCCGTTGCCTTCGTCGTGTCCGCCAACTGCCTTCGCTGCAGCGATCGCGTGCGAACTCTTTGTCGGCACGCCGGGTTCGGGCGGAGCAGCCGGAGTCGGCCTCGGCGGCGGCGGCCACATCATCTTGCCTTCGTGCAGGACGATCGAACCGCGAATGACCTCGTCCTCGAGATCGATGTGCAAAGTCGGAACGCTGGAGGCCTCGTCCGCACTGAGTGCCGCTTCGGCACGAAGAGGTTCAGACGCATTCTCGCCGGAGGAACCGGCGATTGCGGACGAGGGCGTCCGCGTTCCGTCAGGCGTCCTCGGATCGGTGAGCTCTTCGATGAGTGCGGTTACGCAGGCGCCGTAAAGTTGCGAAGACATCGAAGCCATTCTCGACGGAAGGTCGGTATAGCCGATGATCGTAACACCCTTGTGGCTGACTACCTTCCCGGGCTGCGTAAGAGCGCAGTTGCCGCCCTGTTCTGCCGCGAGATCGACGATCACCGAGCCGGGCTTCATCGATTCGACCATTCCCGTCGTGATGAGTTTCGGAGCAGGCTTACCGGGAATCAGGGCCGTCGTGATGATGATATCGACCTGCATCGCCTGTTGCGCAAAGAGTGCCATCTCGGCGTTCAAGAAGGAATCCGACATCTCCTTCGCATAACCGCCCTTGCCCTCGCCTTCTTCCTTGACATCAAGTTCGAGGAATTCCGCTCCCATCGAGGCAACTTGATCTTTCGTCGCAGAACGCGGGTCGAAAGCTCGGACGATCGCACCCAGACCCTTTGCCGCACCGATCGCCGAGAGGCCCGCGACACCGGCTCCGATCACAAGCACCTTTGCCGGATTGATCTTACCGGCCGCAGTGATCTGTCCCGTAAAGAATCGCGGATAATGCGCGGCGGCCTCGATCACGGCACGGTAGCCGGCAATGTTCGCCATCGCGGAAAGCGTGTCCATTTTCTGCGCACGAGTGATGCGCGGGATCGAATCCATCGCAAAGACGGTCGCCTTTCGCTTCGCCATTCGCTCGACGGCGTCCTTATGCTGTCCGGGCCAAATGAATCCGATGAGCGTCGCACCTTTGCGCAGAAGGTCCGCCTCGTGGACGTGCAGCTTTTCGTTCGTCTCCGGAGGCCGCACCTTAAGGACGATTTCCGCGGCTCCCCACAGTTCGTTCGTGTCGGCGATTATCTCGGCTCCTGCTTCCTGATACTCCGCATCTGCAACATTGATGCCTTCGCCCGCACCGCTCTCGACGGCAACGTCATAGCCGAGTTTCTTAAGCTTGATCACTGTCTCAGGAGTCGCCGAAACCCGCTTCTCACCTGCGTTTATTTCTTTTGGGATACCGATCTTGGTCATACTGCCTTAAGTTAACACAACTATTTGCCGCTGTTGAACCGCCGCAG
>JADYZI010000506.1 GCA_020853255.1 Acidobacteriota bacterium | reverse complement strand
TCGTTCCGGCCGCCTGATAGCCAACGAAGATGATCGTCGCATTCTCATCAGGAAGTATCCGCAACGCGTGATGCAGCACGCGGCCGCCGGTAAGCATTCCCGAAGCCGAAACAATAATTCGCGGCCCGTGCATTGAGTTAAGGCGCTTAGATTCCTCACGCGATGAGGCAGTGCTCATCGATGTCGTCCGCAGCGGGTGGCGCTTCTTTGCAAGGATCGAAGCGTATTCCTCATCGTGCTCTTCGTTCCAGCGGTTGTAAACCTGTGTTGACTGGGCGGCCATTGGCGAATCGACAACGACGGGCAGGACAGGAATGCGTTTTTCTTCCTCAAGTTCGCGGATAAGATAAAGCACCTCTTGCGTTCGGCCAACGGCGAACGCCGGGATCAGGATCGGGCCGTCGCGTTCCGCCGCCTCATTGATGATCCGAGCCATCTGTGTAGCCGAATCGACATCCCCGTGCAGGCGGTTGCCGTACGTTGATTCGACCATCAAATAATCGCAGTCCGGCGGCGGTGCCGGGTCTTTTACGATCGGCTGATCATAGTGGCCAAGATCGCCGGAGAAGAGAAAACGGATCGGCGAGGTATCGCCGTCGGAACGCGGACGTTCCATTTCGACCAGCACAAGGCTTGCTCCCATTATGTGGCCCGCAACCCGAAAGCTCGCCTTGAAATGCTCGCAAACATCAATAGGCACCGCGTTGTTCGGCACGGGTTCAAGCAGCTTCAATGCTTCGCGTGCATCGTTCTCGTCGTACAGCGGCAGGGCGGGTGTGTGCCTGGTCAACTGATGCCGGTTGCGATACTCGGCCTCTTCCTCTTGCAGCCGCCCGGAATCAGGCAAAAGTATCTTTAACAGGTCGGCGGTCGCCCGCGAAGTAAAGACGGGCCCGCGATAGCCAAGTTTAACAACACGCGGCAGAAGGCCGGTATGGTCAATATGCGCGTGGGTTATCAATATCGCGTCAAGCGAATCTACATCAAATGGCAGATCCTCCCAATTCCTTTCGCGCAATTCGCGTTCACCCTGGAACAGCCCGCAATCGACCAGTACGCTCCGGCCTTCGTGCTGAAGCAAATATTTTGAACCCGTGACCGTCCCAACCCCGCCGTAAAATGTGATCTTTGTCATGTTCAACCAATGTACAACGGCGCGGTTCGGAGTCCAAAGTCCAAAGGACAAAGGACTAATGACAAAGGACTAATTCACATATTCTTTCGGGAACCAGAGTACACCGGCGGGAGCTTCGGATTTTGCCTGGCGTTTTCGCTGCTGGGCAGCACGGAGAAGTTGGTCGGTGGTCTCGCCATCCTGCCAGAATGTGGCCCAGCCAATGTTTAGGGCGACGGAAACGCCCTCGCCATTCGCTATCTCAAACTCCTCTTTCAGGAAACCCGCCTTGATTCGCTCAATTACCTCAAACGCGACCTTCTCAGAAGCGGTCGGCAGAACAACACTGAACTCATCGCTGACCGTACGGGCAAGAAAATCCATTTTCCGAAGGTTCTCGCCGATCCGCTGGCCTGCAAATTCCAGCATTCGGTCGCCGACAGCATGCCCAAGCATCGAATTTACCGCGCCAAAATCACGAATATCGATCGCCAAGACCGTCAGCGGCCGGTCTTCCCGATGGCGAAGCGATTCGGCCAATTGGTTCTCAAGCACCATGAAAAACGCACGCTCATTCGGCAGGCCGGTCAGCGGATCGGTCAATGCACTGGACAAAGAACGCTCGAACGCAAGCGAACTGCGAAAGATCGGCGTTACATGGTCACTGATCGCACCCAGAAGTTTCATCGAGTCCTCATCCGATCCTATGGGGCCGTCAGTAAACAACTGGTAAACAGCGAAAACGCTTCCGTCCTGAATAAGCGGGATCGCAGCCGCCGACGCAAATCCGCTCATCCGTTCGGCACCAAGCGCCGCGATATCAGGCCGCAGCCTGTTATTTATCTCGATGCTCCCGCTTGCCAGTGCCCGGCCGGCCAACCCGTCCGAGATCGGTATCTCAAGCCCGCGAAACAGGTCTGACCTTGAACCGTCGAAGTTGACAAATCTTAATTTCTCGTGCGCCTCGTCCGGGACCACCAAAGCGGCCGCCGAAAGCGGGAAGATCTCGCCGATACGGCTTGAAACAAGCCTGAACATATCGGCCGAGTTAAGCGACGTACCGAAAACCTCATTGGCCTCGTCGAGCGCGACCAGGCGGTCTTCGATCTCATCAAAAATGTTCTCCGGTACCGCCGGGCTTTCGGAGGCATGCTGCGTCTCCGGCCTGCTCGATCGGACCTGGCCTGCCATCACGCACGCAGCCGCAAAGAGTACCGCCACGATGGCAGTGACGATTATCCCAAGCCCGCCAATATTGGCCGCGGCGACAAAATATGTGATGGCAATGGCGGCGAGGCCTGCACCGATCGGAATTCGCGCGGCGGCCTGTCCGTCAGGCTTTTGCCCCTCGGTAACGGAGGTTCCGAGACTGTTCATAGATGATGTAAATGTGGCCAGTATGAGGCGGCAGAAACGAGGCAGGCGCCCAGAAATTCAGCACCATTTTGAGGATAACGTTCCTGGCTTCGTTCCGTCAACAGAATATTTCTCAGCGGAACCGGCGGCCGGCGAATTATTCAAAGGCGGCAGCTTTCCTTAACGGCATCTTTTTTCGAGCGTTTCGTGTCCTCGTTTCGTCCGTTTCGTGGTCCAGCTCCGTTACCCGCGAAAGGTACGGATCAAGCAAAGAAAACCACGACACGTGCCGCGCCATCAAAATCCCTTAACATTATTTATAGCTCGGCGTTTCCGAGAAAATGACGATTTAGGCCGCATTTAGGGCAAAAACCTAAATATTTCTTCCAAAACAGATTTTTTTTCTGATTTTTGAGTTGACTAAGCGGGTTTTGCTCATTATATTGTCCAATGTTCCAAAAATTAATGGTTGGGACAAGGCTGTGCCTTGGCACGGTCGTTAGTAAAAATAAGTTAACTTATTCTTTGAGAAAGACAGGAGATCAACAGAACAATGAGAAAAATTATTGCACTTTCAGCCCTTTTGGCCCTCGGTGCTCTTGGAATGGCTTGCGGCGAAG
>JADYZI010000505.1 GCA_020853255.1 Acidobacteriota bacterium | reverse complement strand
TCGAGCAAATGGGCAAAACTTGCCAAGACCTCGCAGGACACTGCCTCCCGTGATATCGACGATCTTATAAAAAAAAGCATCTTAATACGCAACCGTCCCGGCGGCCGCAGCACCAGCTACAAATTGGCATTGCCGAAAAAAATGAGCGTGTGAACGATGTATGGCGTTTCAGTGTATGTACGCCCGCTACGTATAAATCTTGAGGTTTCAATGGAACAAGCCGACCAATTCGATCTTAATGGTTTTCAGGAAAAGGTCTTTGCCAATTACAAGGTGATCGCACGCCAATTTGCCAAGCAAAAGACCTTCCAAGATCGGGTCAGCTTCGAAGAACAGCTATCACGGAAGACTATGATCAGGCGGGCATTTGGACGGCTGGAAAAGTATTTTAACGATCTATACTTCAAAATGCCCGATGGAGTTGAACGCGAGAGAATGAGCAAGGCGATCCTAAACAATGTTGAAGTTCGCGAATTGCTTTGTCCGCTTTTCGCGAAAATTCCGAAACATCTTTCTGAAACTGACGCTATCCTGGAAACGATAAAGATCATTTCTGAAGTGCTGATGGCGACTAACGCTCGCGGGGAAATTCGTATCGCTATTGACCCTCAACTATTTGGTTGGATCACGTACAGCATACGAGATATGGGATTCGACCAATTCTGTCTGGCGAACGAAGAAAGTTATTGACGTAATACTTTGAAGTAGAATGAACGAAGCCGCGGAAGAAGATCACAATAATAAGGGCCTCGAGTACCACCGACTCGGGAGGTATGATCTGGCTATCGAGGAATTTACCCAAGTGATCAAACTAGCACCTACATGGCCGGATGCGTATTACAACAGGGGACTTTCCTATTTAGAAAAATGTGACTTTTCGTCTGCAATTGGAGATTTTAATTTGGCAATAGGAATAGATCCATCGGATGCGGATTATTATTACGTTCGAGGTACGGCTTATGCTGGCCTCAACATGCGATCCGACGCGATCAAGGATCTCAACAAAGCGATCGACATAAGCCCCACGGATGCTGATTACTACTATGTGAGAGCTATTTTACGATCCGACCAGCTAAAGTTTAATGAGGCAATAGAGGATATTTCCAAAGCGATTGAACTAAATCCGGACTGTAGCGACTGGCGTCTCGTAAGAGCAGAATTATACCGTTCGTTAGGCCGCGACGAGCTAGAGGAACTAGAAGAGCGCTAAAACGCAAGGGCGCTTCTCCTTGTCCTATTGAAGGCGGCATTCTGGCGACCGTCAATGTCAGTTGAGGAGGCGTTATGACGAACCCAACTCAAGTTGAGGGCGAGAAAAGAAAGAGGGGAATCGGCGTGGACCTCATCATTGGGCTTGGGGCTACCGTGGTGTTGACCGGTCTAGGTTATGTCAGTGACCGGCTTGATTTCGGTTTTGTGGCCCGAGTCTTTCTTTGGTCATCATATCTATTGTGGAAGCTGCTACGATCGCAGTTTATCGAGCAAAATGCTCTTGGCACCACTGTGTATGCCGGTTTTCCGTATCTGTTCATTTGGCTCTTCGGGATCTTAATGAGCTTTCCGATCTATGTTTTGGCTAGTTGGGGAATTCGTCATCTGTGGCATCGCTACTTAGGCTGAAGTGCGCCACACGTCAGCGATTCTGTATTCACTATGCGGTGCCTAAGCTTCAGCTATGACGATGTTGGCCGTTTGAAGCAGTCTGCGGAATACAAGGGCACGGACGATTCTTTGACGTATAAGCAGGTGTTTGATTTTGACCGCTTTGGGAATCTGTATCGCAAGGCGGCGAATAACCCTTCGACGGGGCAAACGAATCCTTTGCCTTACACGCAGATCGAGGACGCTGACATTTCGAAGGCGACGAATCGGTTTACGGCGGGGACGACGTATGACGAGGGGGGCGATGTCGTTTCGGATGCGAAGTTTCGCGGGATGGATTTTGGGTACGACGCGAACGGGCGTATGGTGAAGGCGTCGAAGGCGGGAGTGCCGGACGCGGTTTCGGTCTATGACGCGGCGGGGATGCGTGTGGCGGAGCGTGTGAACGATGTTTGGCGTTTCAGCATCTATGACATTGGCGGTAAGATGGTGGCGGAATACGGCGGCGTTGCGGCGGCGGACGAAGGCGGGGTGAAATATCTCCTCTCGGATTGGCAGGGTTCGACACGGGCGGTTTTGAGCAACGGCGGGTTTGTGACGGCGAGGATGGATTACACGGCGTATGGAGAAGAGATACAGGCGGGCGTTGGTTTGAGGGCTCCGGCACTCGGCTACTCTGCAACTTCTGCCGACTCGCTCCGCCAACGCTATGGCCTCACCGAACGCGATGACGCGACGGGTCTCGATCACACGTGGTTCCGCAAGAATGAAAATCGAGGTGGAAGATGGACATCGCCCGACCCATACAACGGCTCGATCTCCCTCGGCGATCCGCAGACGTTCATCCGATACTCAAAGCCGACTGTCGGCGGCTATCGCCGCCTCCGAGGTTGGTTTTGGCGGTGGCCCGGAAAACCTGAGGTTTTCCGCAAATAGACAGGCAGAGCCTGGGGTTACGCCTTAGTCACGCGCGGGCTTCGACAAGTGTGGTTCTGGCAGATCGGCGTTTGTCGAAACCAAGTCGCTATCGCTCCCGGTTCTGACAATGCTACTGGCCGCCCGCTGACGCAGGCGGTTCTGACTTTCGACGCCCTTACTCATCTGCGGGCTTCTGCAAGCTCTTCTTTTGGATTGAAGCAAAAAATGCGAAAATTCGAGTTTATGACGGACTACGAATGGAAGGGGAACCGTTTTCGCCTGGAGTGCGGACGGCAGAAAACAGCTTGATGCCGGACGCAGAATTTCTCGATAAATTGTTCAAAGGCGACCCGCGGTCGGTTGCCCGCTCGATCACGCTTGCCGAAAATGGCGGCGATGGTGCCGCGGAATTGATGAAGGCCGTCTTTCCGAAGACCGGACGGGCGATGGTCATCGGTATCACGGGTTCGCCCGGTGCGGGAAAATCGTCGCTTGTCGATAAGCTTGCGGAGTTCTATAAGAATGCGGGCGAACGCGTCGGCATCATCTGCATCGACCCTTCAAGCCCGTTCTCGGGCGGTGCGATCCTCGGCGACCGCATCCGGATGAGTGCGTTGGGGC
>JADYZI010000504.1 GCA_020853255.1 Acidobacteriota bacterium | reverse complement strand
CTTCAGGCGGAGCTGGATAGATCGGAACCATCCATATTGAGTGCTGAGGAGCGGTCACAGATGCCGCCGCTTTTGAGCGGCCGCGATGAGATAATCACATTGCTCTCCAGAAACGATCCGGCGGCGGGTGAACGGCTTTCGAACTTGTACGTTTCTTATCGCGCCGCAACGGCCGGAGCAAGTCGATCGCAATAGCGAAAGGCCGCGGCTATATCTTTCGATCAGTCGCGGCCCTTTCGGCACCTCCCCATTGCTCGTTCCTGCTTGAATTAGTTACGCCTGTTGTAATAGCGTTCGTATTTCTTGGTCTTCGGATTCAGTTTGTAGGTGTACAGGGCAGAACCGCCCGCGCCTACTGCAGTTCCGATCAATGCACCCTTCTTTCCGCCGATCAGCCCGCCGATTATCGCACCTGCCGCCGTGCCAATGCCGATGTTGATCAGGTTGCGATGCCGGCTGTAGAAGTTGCCGTCACGACGTTCGTAGTCCCGGTCGCGGTCATAGTCGCGATCACGGTCATAGTTACGATACACCCGCTGGCGGTTATTACTTCGCCGCGTCTGGGCGTTCGATTCGGTCGCAAAGAACGGGATCATCACGGCCACCATCGCCATCATCAAAAAGGAAGTAATATATTTTCTCATTGCTCTTTCCCCCTAAAGACTCTTTGGAAGGCATCGCCTTCGTTGCCCTTAGATGTATCAAGGAGCGTGCCACGAGCGTAAGATATCGGGTTATCAATGAGTTAGCGGAGTTTACTTGCAACTTGGCCACTATCGAGGAGCACTAAATCGGATACGTGTAAGCGAAATGGTATGCGAATCCGGGCCGAATAAAGTTCGCAGCCGCCCGCATGTGAACAGGGCGGCAGCGATGAACGGCAAAGGCACGAGTTCCTAGCGATCAGTAACGGTAATACCGGCGCTTTTTTGGGTTGAGCTTGTAGGTGTAAAGTGCTGAACCGCCAGCGCCGGCAAGGGCCCCGATCAACGCACCCCGCCGGCCGCCAAGCATTCCGCCAAGCAAGGCTCCGCCGCCTGTACCCAACGCCATGTTGATCACGTTGCGGTGCCGGCGGTAAAAACTAGGCCGACGTGAACCAGAATAGTAAACCGGCCGGGACGACGAGTAATACACCGGCTGCCGGTAAACTCGTCGGTTGCTTGAGCGGTTATATCGCCTGCCGCCGTTAGACCCGTAATACGCATTGCTGTAACGTGACGAGCGATAGTTCCTGCGGCAAGAATCTTGAGCAGAAATCGAAAGCGGGAGCATCACGGCGAATACCGTAAATGCTAGACTACTAACCAAAAACTTCTTCATTGTTTCCTTCCTTTAAATAAATTTCAGTCCGGAGAGAGGATTGTGCTAAGTTTTTGGAGAGAGAAAAAATAGATCGGCTTGGGTAGAGACAGATTAACGCAGTCCCGGAGGGTAAAGCAAGTTTCGGGAAACCGGCTTTAGTCCGCTCGATGGATCCTTTCTCCTTGACCACAGAACAAGAGGAACAGGAAGAAAGAAAACGAAAGGAACGGTTCGGAAGATTACTGACGAATGAAGTTTATTCGCTATTCAAAATTCAATGGTTTCGACGTGTTCGGTGTGGATCTTGGGGAACTTATGGATTCGCTGTCGGAAGCCATGCTCGACTCGGGATATTCGGACGATTATTGGTGGGCCCGCGAGCGTCACAAGCCGGACGATTCGATCGATGCCTTGCGCCGGGCAATTCTTAAGACGCTGTTGGAGAAAGGAATTCTCGATGAGCGGGATGTCGAAAAGATGCTCGCCGAAAATGATGGTAAGTTTCGCGGCTCGCTATTGGAGGAATTGGTCAACAAGCTCATCGAACGGTTGGTCGAGGAAGGATTTCTTGACCTGAAGGAAGTTGAACAGCCGCCTCGCGAACCCGGGCATAGCCCAGCGCAAGGAGAGGTCGGCGAACCGCTGCCTCGCAGCATAAAATTTGAGGTTACGGACAAGGGCCTCGATTTTCTCGGGTACAAGACGCTGCAGAAGCTGCTCGGATCAATGGGAAAGTCATCGATCGGCCGGCATGAAACGCCGCAGCTCGATACTGGTGTCGAAGCCGCGCTCAGCTCAAAGCCGTATGAATTCGGCGATACGATCAATCTCGATGTCAACGCTACGCTGATGTCCGCCATCGCCCGCGAAGGCGTCGGCGTTCCGCTCAATCTCGAATACAACGATCTTCATGTCCGGCAGCAGGACTATACCTCGTCATGTGCAACGGTCGTTATGCTCGACTGCTCGCATTCGATGATCCTCTACGGCGAGGATCGCTTCACACCGGCGAAAAAGGTCGCTATTGCTCTGGCACATTTGATCCGGACCCAATATCCGGGTGATAGCTTGAAGATCGTTCTCTTCCACGATGGGGCGGAAGAACTTCCGATATCGAGACTCGCTACGACGCAGGTTGGGCCCTATCATACAAACACTGCCGAAGGCCTGAAACTCGCACGCCGCATCCTGACGGCACAGCGAAAGGAAATGAAGCAGATAGTGATGATAACCGACGGCAAACCGACCGCGGCATTCATCGAACCGTCTAATGCTGCATACTTCGCTTATCGCCGATATTCCGACCCGATGGCGGGCGACAAGCGGCTGCTGTACAAAAATTCTATGGGGAACGACCCCTTCGTGATGGCCGAGACCTTCAAAGAGGTCCAGGCGTGCCGCAAGGCCGGAATAATGATCAATACCTTCATGCTGGCCAGCGATCATTACCTTGTTGAATTCGTAAAGAAAATGACAGCGATGACACGCGGGAAGGCTTACTTCGCCAATCCTAATAACCTGACACAGTTCGTGCTGATGGATTTTTTGAAACGGCGCACGACCCGTGTAAAATAGGTGTCGGCGATACCTGCCGTCTCCTAAATGTTAAAAGACGACATAAAAGACCCCGTTTGGTTCTTCGATCTGGAATGGGTGCCTGACGCGGCGGGAGCCGTGCGGTTGTACGATCTTCCTCAGGATGTGACCGAGGCCGAGGCGATCCAGGTGCTTTGGGAAGGGACCAAAGGATATGACGCGGAAGGCTGCCCGCGGCCATTTGTTAAGTATGCTCTGTCCAAGATAGTTTCGATAGCATTTTTGTCGCGGCGGATCGTATATCTTGACGGTGTCCGTAAGACCGAGTTCGGCCTTTACTCACTGCCGAAACTTCCGTTCGGCGAAAGTCTGCCGCCCGAGGGACAGATCATCTCACAGTTTCTTCACTACGTCGGCGTACGTTCGCCTCAGCTCGTGGGATTCAACTCGCTCGAATCCGATCTGCAGGTGTTGGTCCAAAGGGCACTTGTTAATGAAGTGCGCGCCGAACTTTTTTGTAAGCGTCCGGACAAGCCATGGAATGGGCGCGATTATTTCGATTCCAAAAACAGCGAATGGCATCTTGATCTGCTGCAAAGATTTTCCCGCCACTCGATGGCACCGCGGCTGAATGACTTGGCGAGGCTTTGTGGTTTTCCCGGCAAATTGGATGTGGACGGTACCCAGGTGGTCGATCTGTGGCTGGCGGGGGACATGGACCGGATCGTCAAGTATAATCAGATAGACTCGCTCAATACTTATTTGCTCTGGCAGCGCGTCGCGAACTTTGCCTGTAAGATCTCTGAGGAAGAGTATGCCGCGGAACAGGACGATTTTAGAGACTTTCTCGATCGCGAGGCGGAGGATACGGCCAATGACCATATCCGTGCCTTCATTGAAAAATGGGATGCTAGCTGAAGCCCCGGCGGCAGGTTTTGTTTCGTACGCGCAATGAAAATAGCCAAGATCGTCAGTTCGAATTCGCACATCGCATATATTGCCCGCATCCTGGAAGAACGGGATGGCGAAGGTGTGCCGGCGGCTGATGATTATGGCTTTGG
>JADYZI010000503.1 GCA_020853255.1 Acidobacteriota bacterium | reverse complement strand
GAAGGATACTTTCGATATCTTCGACGGCGTCATTTAACCGGCCCGGCTTTGCCTGAGCGATCAAGAGCATTGCATCTCGCGTCGGGGCAACTTTTCGCGCGGTTCGGAACGGCATAAAAACCTTTTCATCCTCTTCGTTCTCGCCAAAGAAACCTGCTTTTCGTTTTTCGATAACGCCGATCACTTCCCAGGTGTCTCCGTTCATTCGGACGACCTTGCCGATGGCCTCGTCCGATTTTCCGTCGAATAAAGCGTCAACCGCATTTACGCCGAGGACCAGAACATTTCGCCGCTCGTAATTGTCCATCTCGGTGAACCAGCGGCCTTCTTTGAGAGTTACATTTGCAACTCCGTCATAGTTCGGTGAAACTCCGTCTGTTTTGGCCCAGCGATAGTTCTTGTTTTCGTAGATCAGGTTGTCGTCAAATCCGGTCCCCCATGAGCCGATGTTGATGGCAACCGAGGCAATGTCATTTACGGCAGATGATTGCGCGACGATAGCATTTGCGTCCTCGACCGTCAGCGGTTTGCGGTTGCGTTCATCGCGATTGCTCGGGCCAAAGCCGGTAGAAAGATGAAAAAGATATACGTTGTTCGTACCGTATTCTTCGAACATCGCCACAATGCTCTGCCGCATTCCTACCAGGATCGAGGCAACTACGACCGCAGTCAAAATACCGACCACAATGCCGAGAATTGTAAGAAACGAACGGAATTTGTGCGAAACGACACTGTCGTACGCCATCTTCAGAACTTCGACTGGTAATGATGTTGTAATTCTCATAACGGAACGCCGTCGTCCCGACGGCGAGTCTTCGCGCTCTCAGATCCTCACTCGCCGGCGGGACCCTGGCGATCCAGGCGTTTGCGTTCCGCGGCGCTGCTAAATTCCCAGTCGGCAGGTTCTTTGCATAAGCCCGCCTTAACCGGATTTCGTTCAATATATCTAAGCGCTTTCTGAAAATGTTCTTCATCGCGGATATAGCGGTCAAAGTAATCCCGCATCCAAAAGTCGCCTGTTCGGCCCAGGATCTTGTTGGCCTCATGCGCTGTAAACGATTTCAACGAGTGAATGATCTTGTGCAGAGGTATTCCCGGGAACGGACGTAACAAAATGTGGACATGATTGGGTATGATCACCCAGGCAAAAAGATCGAATTTGCGTTTGGCATGAAAGAGGAATGCCTGCCGGACCATTGCGGCGATTTCGAGTCTTCGCAAATAGCACGCGCCGATACCTTTGTCCAAATATTCTTCAACTAAAATTAAGGTTACGCGGCTAATATTCTCAATGCCGTTAATTTTTAGTTCTTCCTTAAGGCGGAGCAAGATGGGCTGGGGAAGTGAATCGTGCAAGCGCCATGTGATGAACTGAGCGATCGCTCCGCCGTCGTAATGCGGAAGATAGCCGCGGTCGTGCCATCCTTTGGGTCGATCCGTATTTACCATAAATGCCACTCGCCGGCGGGACGCCAGCGTTCCGTCAACTCTTTGTCAACGCCACGATCGGGTCCAGCCGGGCGGCTTTCCAGGCCGGGTAAATTCCTGCGACTATGCCGATGCCGCTGGAAACGCCTACGGACAGGAAGACATAGAACAGAGTTATTGTCATTGTCATCCCGAGCAGATAGCCCACCAACTGAGTGGCCCCGGCGGCGAGCATTAGGCCGAGAATTCCGCCTACGACGCAAAGTAATGCTGACTCGATCAGAAACTGGAGCATTATTTGATTCCGCGTTGCCCCTATAGCTTTTCTCAGGCCGACCTCGAACGTCCTTTCGGTCACTGAAACAAGCATGATGTTCATCACAACAATGCCGCCGACGACCAAAATTATCAGTGTGATAGGAATAACAACCGCCGCGATCGCTCCGGTTATCTGGTCCATTGTCGAATTGAATTCATCGACGTTCACGACCGAGAATGTGCTTTCGTCGCTGCCGAGGATCTGACGCTTATTCCTCAGCAAAAGCTCTGCTTCCTCTATCGCGGGTTTAAAATTTTCGGCCGTGATCGTTTTTCCGTGGACTGAAAGGCCGCCGGTACGGTTGAACATCTGACCGAACAGCGTCACAGGCATATAAAGGTGCCTGTCCTGGGACTGGCCGAAGAATGAGCCGCGTTGCTGCTCTACGCCGACAATTGTCAGCGGAATTCCGCGAACTTTGACGGTCTTTCCAATAGGTGAAGTGAATTCAAAGAATTTTTCCTTTACGTCATTGCCGATAACGACGACCTTGGCCGAACGCGCAACTTCTTCCGCCGAGAAAAAACGCCCTTCTGACAACGTCTTGTCCTCGATCTCGTACATATTGGCGGTCACGCCAATGACACGGACGGACGGCATTTCGATGGTGCCTTCCTGCAGGTCGGTGCCGCCGTTCCATTGTGCCCCGACATACGAGCAAAGGCGACAGTTATCGCGTATATATTCGTATTCTTCCCAGGTCACGTCCTTGCGGATGCGGTTATAGCGTTCAAATTCCGCATCCGAGAGGTTATTCATAAATGCCATCCGGGTGATCATAAAATGATTTGACCCGAGCACTTTTGAAACCTGTCCACTAACGTATGTTTTCAGGCCGGCGATCGAAGCGCCGACGACAACGACCGCCGCAACGCCAATGATTATTCCGATCAGCGTGAGAAAGGCGCGCAGTTTGTGTTCGAGGATCGATTTTGTCGCGATCCAAAATGCGTCGTAGTAGAAAGAATAAAGCTGCCGCATAGCTTAAAACCTGTCCCTCGCAGCCGTCCAAAAATATCGCGGAACCACCGCTGGATGCAGAAATTGTGCGGCGGTGTTCGTGTGACCAAAGCTAGAAACGAAACAGCTTGCGAAAATGTTCTGTGTTCGTGAAAAAAAATCCAGTGTTGACCCTTTTTCAATTGGAGGTATCTGAAAAGTCCAAAGATCCGAGGCAGCAAGGCATTTTTGAACGCGGATCAAGCGGATCGAGCGGATAAAGACGGATAGTTCCGTAAATATCCGTCCGATCCGCCTGATCCGCGTTCAAATTACCTCTGTCTTTTGCGAACTTTGTGTCTGCCCTTTGCGTCCTTTGTGTTAAGTGGGCCCGTTTAACACAAAGACCGCCAAGTTGAAGACACAAAGGGCACAAAAGTACTTATAATCCAATTTCCACAGTTCATTAGACGATCTCTGGAGGCTAAAACAAGTCAGGCGCATCTCGATCTTTCACACAAAAATAAAAAGGCCGCCCATTGCGGACGGCCCCTTGTTGCAAATGTCTGCAGCCAATTTTTAATTCGTCGGCATAAATGTCAAGTCGGTCGCGCTGTCGGTCAGCGAAATGACCTGCGGTTGATAGGTATATCGTTTTGACAGAACGTTGAGGAGAACGACCTGTCCGGCCTGAATGCCTTCGAAAGCAAAGTATCCGAATGCGGTCGTGCGAGCAGAGCGGACAACGCCGTTCTGATCGGTCAGGCGAACTTCAGCATTTCTGACCGGCATTCCGCTCGGCCCAAGAACACGGCCCGCAACCCTGACCGCCGCAGCCGTTGGGCCGCCGTATGTCGGTACCGGATTGGAAGCAAACGTTCCTGAACCGGCCGCCGTAACCGATTGGAGAAAACTTCCAGCGCCCAAACTAACGGCCGGCGTTACGGACGAAAAGCTCAGTGCCATATTTCTGTCCGTGGTTGCTCCGAACGAAAGGAAATGCGACGAAAACGTAACGATATGGTCGGGTGTTGTCGCCGACAATGTTGCGGAATTGCCGCCGTTGTTCCCGACCAGTCCGGGATTATTTATCGCCGGCGAAATAACGACCCGCAGCAGCCTTGTGCGGTTTCCGCCGCCTGTTCCCGGCGACGCGGGCGTGTCACGTGTAATATCAATCGTGATGACCTGGTCAAGCGGTTGGGTCAGGTTCGGGCCGCTAACGCTTCCGGCCAGAAACGCAGTTGTCGTTACCGACATGTGCGCGATCTGAATTCCCTGCAGTTCCGCTGGCAGGCCGGAAATATTCTGATAGGTAAAAAAGATCGGCGAACCGCCGGGAACGTTCGCAAAAGTTCCGCTGATTCCGCCGTTATTCGTCCAAACAAAGTCCTGAGTACCGTTCTGTTCAAAAAACTGAGCAAACGTAACGGTTTGGCCCAGTGCCGGAACGGCAAGCAGAACGGCAAAGAAAGCGCACGATAAAACAAGGCGCAAAAGGTAGATTTTTTGTAGAAAAATAGTCATTGTTCCTGATCCTCGCGGTGAACGCAAATGTCAAAAGCCGGGGGGGAAGGGCGATCGTGCCTGAGATGTGTTTTGAAGTGTGAAAGCTCCTAGACCGCAGATTATCAGAATAAACGGGCGATGTCTATAACCTTTTTGTCCAAATTCAAAAAAATAAATTCTTTGATCTCATAGATTAGGCACCGCGCAATGGCCTTGTTTGGCAATTTCTGCGGAGTTAGTTTGGCGTGATATACTTTCGGCTGACCCATTCGGCAAGATTTCAGTATCAGGAGAAACAACTTTTGAGCGTCTTGGTTGATAAGAATACGCGCCTGATCGTTCAGGGCATTACTGGAAAAGAAGGCACATTTCACACGCTGCAAATGGTCGATTACGGGACCAATGTCGTCGGCGGCGTAACACCCGGAAAAGGCGGAACTACGCACGAGGGAATTCCCGTGTTCAATACAGTCGCGGACGCCGTCCGCGAAACGGGTGCAAATGCTTCGGTAATCTATGTTCCGCCCGCGTTTGCCGCTGACGCGATTATGGAAGCGGCCGATGCACGTATCCCGGTCGTTGTCTGCATTACCGAAGGCATTCCGGTGGCGGATATGGTCAAGGCAAAAGAGTTCTTACGGAACGCCGGCGTCCCGCCGGCGAGTGATGCAGGTGGGACGGCAGAGTTCCAAACGCGTCTGATCGGCCCAAATTGCCCCGGCATCATCTCGCCCGGCAAATGCAAGATCGGGATCATGCCCGGACACATTCATAAAGAAGGCCGCATCGGCGTAGTTTCCCGCTCAGGCACATTGACCTATGAAGCGGTAGGCCAATTGACGGCGCTCGGCCTTGGGCAATCTACCGCGATCGGCATAGGCGGCGACCCGATAATCGGAACAACGCACACAGACGCGCTGAGGCTTTTTCAGGCAGATAATGAGACCGACGCAATAGTTATGATCGGCGAGATCGGCGGAACGGCGGAGGAAGACGCCGCGGAATTTGCAAAAGATAACGTAACCAAACCAATTGTCGCCTTTATCGCCGGCCAGACCGCCCCGCCCGGCCGCCGAATGGGCCACGCCGGTGCAATTATCTCCGGCGGAAAAGGAACGGCCGCTGAAAAGATGAAAGCGCTGACCGAAGCAGGCATCCGCGTTGTAGAATCGCCCGCCGACATCGGCCAGGCCGTCGCCGAAGTCCTCGGATCAAGCGCCGCTGCCTAATGACCGTTTCTTTTCTCTTGTCAGAACCGCGAGCGGCAGCGGCCGGTGTCTTTTTCTCATGTCAGAACCGCGAGCGGTAGCGACCGGTTTCTTTTTTCTTTCTCTCAAAAACCCGGTCACTGCCGCTCGCGGTTCTGAGACGAAGTTCTGTGCTTACAAAAAACTCCTATCTTCAATATCTGAACTGTCCGAATGAATTTTGGCTTGCGTTTCATTCGCCCGCGCCGTCCGAAGAAGACCTGCCGCTCGCGCAAAAGCATCGGCGGCAGCAGGGATTTGAAGTTCTGCGGCTTGCGAAAAAGATGTCGATCTTCAACGGCGGCTCGAAAGGCATTGTCGAATTCGGTCGCATTTTTTCGACTGAGCACATAACGACAAGCGCGGACATTACGCTCACCGATCCCGCGACCGGCGATCTTTCTATCTACGAAGTAAAGTCCGGCTCAAAAATAAAGGATGAGCATTACGACGATCTTGCCTTTCAAAAGATGGCGGCTGAAATACTTGGGCACACGGTGGCGAAAACTTATGTGATCACGGTCAACACCGCCTACACGAGAAACGGCGAGATCGAGCCCGACCGGCTCCTGAAAATTCACGACGTCACCAACGAGGTCGCGGCAAAGCAAGATGAAACGATCGAAAACACAAAAGCCGCGATCGGATATCTAACCACGCAGCCCGTGCCCGAGCTAAAACTCCACTGCTCAAAGAAGCTCGACTGCGGTTTTATCCGCTATCATTTCAAGGACATTCCCGTTTATAACGTAACGCATATAAGTCGCCTGAACGCGCAAAAATGCGCCGAGTTGGTCGAACTTGGCATTCTTGATATTCGCTCCGTTCCCGATGATTTTAAACTCTCCGACAAACAGCGAAAACAGGTTGAAACAGCGCGGGCCGCCGGGCCCAAAATTGACCGCGAGGCTATCCGCCGCACGCTTGACGGCCTGAAATATCCGCTGCACTTTCTTGATTACGAAAGTTTCTCTCACGCCGTCCCAAAGTTTCACGGCACGCGGCCGTATCAGCAGATGGTGTTCCAATATTCGCTCCACACCATCGAAAAGCCCGGGGCGGAACCTGTGCACAGCTTTCACCTCTCAAAAAATGACGGCGCGTTCCCGGCGCGCGAGACCGCCGAACATCTGCGGGCACAAATGTCTTCAAAACCTGGAACGACCATCGTTTGGAATGCCGCATTTGAAAAAACGCGCAACCGCGAGCTTGGTGAAATGTTCCCCGAGCTTGCGGAATTTTTCAGCGAGCTGAACGAAAGCGTCTTTGACCTTGAGACCATCTTTATAAAAGATCTTTATCGTCACCCGGGTTTCCTGGGCAAGACTTCGATAAAAAATATCCAGCCGGTGCTTTTTCCGAAGGCCTCATACCACACCCTCGATATCCCCGACGGAACCACCGCCGCCATCCGCTGGTTCCAAATGGCCACAAAAATAACCGACGCCGCCGAATCCGAAAAGATCTTTCAGGACCTCTGCACCTACTGCCACCTCGACACACTTGCAATGGTAGAGATCTTCAAAACCCTCCGCGACCTCTGATCCTCTTTTCGTGTATTTTCGTGTCTTCGTTCCGTCCGTTTCGTGGTCCAGATTTCATTCTTCCATCCTTGCGGAGCCCCGCACCTCATTCAGGGCGAAATAGAGACGTGAGGGAAAACCCGACCACGAAAAAGAACGAAGTAAAAAAAGAACGAAAAGAAGAACCCACCCGCTAACGCTGGGTGGTACTGATAAGATGCGGAATGCAGAAGCCCGCACCTCAGTAAGGGCGAAATAGATATGTAAGAAGAAACCCGGACCACGAAAAAGAACGAAATGAAGACACGAAAATGAACGAAAAGAAAAACCCGCCCGCTAAGGCAAGATGGCAATGACAAGAACTCGACCACGAAACTCGCCGAAATGAAGACACGGAAATGGACGAAGCAAAATGTTGCGTTTGGGTTGTGTTTTTTGAGATGCTGAAGGGACGGAGTTGAGTTTTATCGAACCTGGGGGTGTTTTGCGATGGCTTCGTTTCCAATTGGCTCGTCGTCGTTGGCCCAGAGCAGGCCGTTCATTTTTCGGGAAGAGTTTGGCACAGCGGCGGACGGATGTGCGGTCGAGATATTTTCGCTGAAGAATTCCGGCGGAATCGAAGCGAAGATAATGACATACGGCGGAATTGTTGTCTCGCTAAAGGTGCCGGACAGGGAAGGGAAGTTTGATGATGTTGTGCTCGGTTTTGATTCGCTTGGCGAATACGAACGGCATAATGCATATTTTGGTGCGCTGATAGGACGATATGCCAACCGAATAGCAAACGCGCAATTTGCCCTTGACGGCAAAGTTTATCAGTTGGCCGCAAACAACGGCCCGAATCATTTGCACGGCGGGCGGCAAGGTTTTGACCGCCGGATATGGACGGCACGGCCTTCGGACCGGGCGGAAGGCGCCGCTCTGGAACTAAGATACGTTAGCGCTGACGGCGAAGAGGGCTATCCGGGAAATTTGGATGTTCGGGCCTGTTACACGCTGACCGAGGCAAACGAATTGAAGATAGAATATTGGGCGGTGGCCGATCGGGACACGATAGTAAATCTTACGAACCATTCCTATTTCAACTTGAGCGGTGCGGGAGCCGCCAGCATTCTTGACCACGATCTTTTGATAAACGCCGACCGGTTTACGCCGACTGATAATACGTCGATCCCGCTTGGCGAGCTGCGCCCTGTCGATGGAACGCCTTTCGATTTTAGGCAGCGGCAGCGGATCGGTTCACGCATTGACGCGGACAATGAACAGCTGCGTTTTGCCAACGGCTATGATCATAATTGGGTGCTGAATAAAACGGAGAATGAACTTTCTCTTGCCGCGAGCGTTTTTGAACCAACTTCGGGCCGCCGGATGGACGTGGAAACGACCGAGCCGGGAATTCAATTTTATTCCGGCAATCATCTGGACGCTTCGATGAAGGGCAAGGGCGGCAGGGAATATCCTTTTCGGTCGGGGCTTTGTCTTGAGGCACAGCATTTTCCCGATTCGCCAAATCAGCCGCATTTTCCGTCAACCGTTCTTCACCCCGGCGAAGAATATTTGCAGACGACGGTCTATAGATTTTCGGTCGAGTGAGGGCCGGAATTCTCTTTTGTTTTGTCAAAGGTTGGTTGCAAAAGGTGAGAGTTGGGAGAATTACTTTGGGCTGGCTTATGGTGCTGTTTTCTTTCGCGCTGATCGTTTCCAGCGGCTGCGGCACGGGTCGGAACGTTCCGAAAATGGCGGAAGGAATGGTGCGCGTTCCGGGCGGGAAGTTTGCGATGGGTTCGGCCGACGGAATGCCTTTCGAGGCTCCGGTCCACAGCGTTACGGTCAACTCGTTTTTGATGGACGCACACGAGGTCACGGTCGCAGAGTTCAGCCGGTTTGTTGAAGCGACGAATTTTGTTACCGAAGCGGAAAAATTTGGCTGGTCGGCTGTATTTGATGTAACGAAAGGCGAATGGGGCCGCGTTGACGGAGCAAACTGGAGGCATCCGGAAGGCGGAGAAGAAACGCCGAAGCCTGACGAACCCGTCACGCAAATTTCGTGGAACGACGCGAACGCCT
>JADYZI010000502.1 GCA_020853255.1 Acidobacteriota bacterium | reverse complement strand
CGCTTATGTCAGACATTTTTACACTTGCCGGACGCGAATTTCGTTCGCGGCTAATAATCGGAACTGGGAAATATCGTTCACACGATGAGATGAAGGCGGCTCACAAGGCGTCAGGAGCCGACATGGTCACGGTTGCCGTTAACCGCGTGCCCCTCGACCGGAAGACCGAGTCGTTCCTTGACCATCTTGACCCGTCGATGCACATTTTGCCGAACACCGCCGGGTGTTATGACGCCGATCACGCCATTCGTACCGCGCGGCTTGCCCGCGAAGCTCTCGAGACGGATTGGATCAAGCTTGAGGTGATCGGCGATCCGATAACTCTGTTACCGGACAATGAGCAAACGCTCGAAGCCGCGAGAGTCCTCGTAAACGAAGGCTTTATCGTTCTGCCGTATTTCACCGACGATCTGATAATGGCGAAGAAACTGCTCGATGCGGGATGCCCCGCCGTGATGCCGCTGGCCGCCCCGATCGGTTCCGGCATGGGCGTGCAAAATCCCGCGAACCTGAAAATAATGCGCGAACAGCTTCCCGATGCGACGATCATTGTCGATGCCGGTGTCGGCGTACCGTCCGACGCGGCGATAGCAATGGAACTCGGCGCCGACGCCATCCTTATGAACACCGCCATCGCCGAATCGCGCGATCCGTCCCAGATGGCAACGGCGATGAAGCTAGCCGTCGAAGCGGGCAGGCTAGCCTATCTCGCAGGCCGCATGCCGAAACGCCTTTACGCATCGGCATCAAGCCCGATCGAGGGTGCGATACGGTAATCTGTTCTTCGCTTATGCTATTGTTTTGCTGATCGATATGACGAGAACTCTGACGGCAACCATTTGGCGTGAAGAAGACGGGTACGTCTCGCTCTGTTCGGAGCTTGACATAGCCAGCCAGGGAGGAACCGTCGAAGAGGCAAGAGCGAACTTGCGAGAAGCGGTTGAGTTGTTCTTTGAAGCTGCCACCCTAACGAACTCTCTAGCCGCTTGAATTCCGAGATCTATTAACCCCGCTGGAGGTCGAAATTGAAGCGGCTGCGTAGGAATTGGCACGCTTCAATCAATAATTCGTCAATCAGGAGTTCCGAGAACTGATTTTGAAGTTGACTAACTCAATTAGATCGAGGCGAAGCCAAATCGAGCATGAATGTTGATATCGATTACCCGTATCAGGCTCAATGGGTGGAGTATCGTCGTTATTGGCGAAACTTCTGGCTAAGTGTTTTGGGGTTCTTCCCGGCCATCATCTTGTTTCCGTCTATGGCGGGTAGCCTGGGTCTTCCGGCTACTGTATTCGGCATAGATCTCCTTTTCATCGGTGTTGTTTTTTTTCCTTCCAGTTATTGCATTCTTCACCTTGCGTCTGACACGCTGGCTTTGTCCGCACTGCTGCAAACCGTTTCATATTTCGGCGGTCGGATTCACGGGAGTCTTTAACGTAACCTGCAGGAATTGTGGGATCACCAAATATATAGGATCGGATTTGGATCGTGGTTGGTCGTCCCGACTATGGTCACGCGAACGCTCTAAAGGTCGAACTCCGCAACGATCGGAAGATGATCGGAAGCAATAAGCGCGGTTCGGCTTCGGTGGAGTGTTGCATTCCTCAATCTGAAACTTTCGTCAAAATAAACGTTGTCAAGATGCACCAGGGGCAGGATGCCGGGGAAGGTCCGCGCCCTGCCGAGGTCGAGGCGCGGATCGATGCTCTTGAAATTTGACCTAAATAGCCGTGTTGTCACGCCGTTTATCCATTCATTGAAATCGCCGGCGACAATGCGGCGGCCTTTCAGTTCGGGATCGTCGAGGACATGTTTGGCCAGTATTTTGTGCACCTGCAGGCGGCGTTCGAAAAAGGAGGTGCCCATGTGGATGTTGATGAAATGAAGCTGCTCGCCGTCTATCGAAATCGTGGAACGAAGGCAGCCGCGGGGCTCGTATTTCTTGATCGTGATGTCGTAATTCTGATGAAAATCTATCGGCAGACGGCTCAGTATTGCGTTTCCGTAACCGCCGCCTTTTATTTGCCGGTTCTCGCCGAGACGATATTCCATTCCTAGTTCATCGGCTATAAATCTTGCCTGATGATCACGCGCGTGCAGGTGAGAATGGCAAAGGACTTCCTGCAGAGCTATCACGTCCGCGTCGATCTCGCGCAAAACGTCAACAATTCGTTCTGGCGAATATTTGCGGTCGATACCGACGCATTTATGAATATTGTACGTTGCCGCTTTGATCGTTCTCATCAGTATTTCCGATAACTTTGGACGGCTTTTATCAGTGTTGGGATGGCTAAAAGGAGGAGGAGCACCACGATCGGTATCGATGCTCCGCGCGGGAAAAAGATCAGCAATAGAGCAAAGCCAAGCAATAGTCCGCCTCCGATGAACAGCAGCCGTGCCTCGGCCGCACCGAGCGGAGCTTGGCGGGTGAGGGCGGTGCCGATAGAGGTTGCGGCATTTAGCGCATTGGCTGTCGCCTTGCGCATACTTCCGCCGCCTTTCCTGGCCCTTTTCTTTCGCTTTGGTGTTTTAGATGCCGACCCGGCGGTGAGAGACAGGACGATCTCTGTCGAGTTCTCCATATCGCGAAGGAACATTTCCTGCATTTGCCGCCCAAAGCCCTCGTCCTCGACGAGCACATCCATCTCATAATTCCCAAACCAACTGGCGATATTCAGATTTGTCGAGCCGACCCTCGAATAGCGTCCGTCAAAAACAGCGGTTTTGGCATGCATCATTGGGCCGTTCCATTCAAAAACGCGGACGCCTGCCTCCAGTAGCGGCCTATAGGTTGAGCGTGTGGTATCGCGGATCAACCCTATGTCGGTCGATTGAGGCACAAGGATGCGAACATCCACGCCGTCAGCGGCCGCATCCTTGAGATTCTGCAGATATGACGGAATGCCTATGAAGTAGGCGTCGCTGATCCACATAGATTCGCAGGATGCAACCGCAAGGACCTGATCGGCGCGATAAACATTTGCCGCGCCAGGAACGCTTGCGACTACGCGAAGAGCGATCTTGCCAGCCGTATCGGCCGATCGACGATCGCGCGCGGGCTGCCTGGGTTCGAGCTTTGGGCCCAGCGTTCCCCATACGGTTGCGAACGCTGTCTCAACCAGGCTGACCGCTGGACCGGTCAATTGAACGCCCGTATCACGCCATCCCGGAACATCCTGATCCGGATGGCCGACCCAGTCCTGCCCAACGCAAAGGCCTGAAACAAAGGCGGTTTGACCGTCGACCACCATCGTCTTTCGATGGTCGCGGCTAAAAATGGCGAGCGGGTCCATCAGGCTTGGCGGATTATAACAGCGGACCTCAATGCCGTTCTCACGAAGTTTTCGCCAGAACCGACGCGACGTTTTTCCAAAACCGCCAAGCCAGTCGTAGATAAGTTTTACATCAACGCCCTGCTTTGCCTTTTTGATCAACGCATCCGCAAAAATGCGCCCCTGACCATCATCGTGGATAATGTAGCTTTCAAATAGTATCTGGTTTTCGGCCGACTCTATCGCGGCCAGCCAGGCCGGATAATTCTCCGCGGCATCGATGAGAAGCTCGATGTCGTTGCCGGTGATCAGCTCGGCGCCCGTCACCCGTTCGATCGATTCATTGACGTAGTTCCTGTCGATCACCGGAAGATCGATGTTCAGCGTGTGCGGATTTGCGACTTTGGTTGTCATGCCAAGCGTTTATACTTGAATTATACAGTTTACCGGTTTTTTGCCAGAATGATCTGTGGGGCCCACTTAGTGTTATGAACTTAAAGATCTTGTTTTTTGGGGCAACGGCTGACGCGGCCGGATCAAGGGAAATTGAACTCCAGACGGGCGGGAACTTAACGGTTGAAAGGCTGGCACGTGATCTGACTCGGGAATACCCGGCCCTTTCAAAACTTAAGCTGCTGATCGCCGTCAACGAAGAGTATGCCGACGCCGACGGCATACTCAGTGACGGCGACAAGATCGCTGTTTTTACCGCGGTATCCGGCGGCTGAGTTGTCGGGTATAATGCTTTCGAAAGAATGACTGAAAAACAGTTCTACGATTGGCAAACCCTCGGCGGGACCGACGATGTGATGCGATTTGTAAATGCATTGGAATCGGCGGATATACTTTGGTGCGCCATCGGCGGTGTTGCCGTTAACCATTGGGCCTCTGAGCAGATGGTGACCCTTGATGTAGATTTTGTAGTTGCGGCGGATGCGATCGAAAAGGCGGAAAATGCCCTTGTCGATGCTGGTTTTACCGCAGAACCGTTCGACTGGCCGATCAATTTTAAGGGAACCTCAAAGGTCAGCATTCAACTTACGACCGAGGGGTCGTATCGGGATTTTGCTGAACGTGGTGTCGCGGCGGACGTACACGGTATTTTGCTTCGCGTCGCAAGCCTCGAAGACACGTTGGCAGGCAAGGTCAGAGCCTGGAGCGATCCAACCCGCCGTCAGAGCAAACGCCTGAAGGACCTTGCCGATATTGCGCGGCTTGTCGAATCGCATCCTGAGCTCTGGCAGCGGCTGAATGACGACCTCCGCTCACAGATCGAACGGCCCTAAAGTTAAGATCTTTCCCTATGGCTTTCGCCCAAACCACAGAACAGTCACGTGATTGTGCCGAGCTTACGACGGACCCCGTCGATATTACGTCGGTTGCTCGCCGCGTCGTGCCGGTGGAGTGCGGGGCGACAGTGACGCTTGACGGCTATGCGAGAGGGCTTACGAAAGACAAGGAAACCGGCGAAACACGTGAAACCCGCTATCTGGTGTACGAGGCATACGAATCGATGGCGGTCAAAGAGATGTACAAGCTGATCGAACAGGCAAGGCAGCAGTTCGAGATATCGAATATCGGCATCGTCCACAGACTTGGGAAACTTGAGATCGGCGAGACAAGCGTGGTGATCTCGGTCGCCGCACCGCACCGAAAGGCAGCATTCGCCGCCTGCGAATGGGTCATCCGCGAACTCAAACGGACTGTTCCGATCTGGAAAAAAGAGGTTTATGCCGACGGGGAAGTCTGGGTCGAAGGTGCCGAGTAACCGTGCCAAACCGTACCTCTGAAAGAATCAGTGTTTGGCCTTCTTTTTCGTGAGTTTCGTGTTTTCGTTTCGCGGGTTTCGTGGTGCGGGAAAACACTGACCACGAAATCCACGAAAAAAAAGACACGAACGTACACGAATAGGATCGATCATCGCTCGCAAAATCCTCAAATTTCTATTTCGGCGCGTTTGACGACCTGGTCAAAATGCCTTTCTAATTCCTCGTTGATCCCGCGAAGTCCCGCAACGACGGAAACGCCCCACTCTACGTACTCACGCCGGCGTTGATCGTCCCAATCGCTGGGAGGCCTTTCAATAATGTCGGTAATATTACTGATCTTGTCTGCAAGTTTTACGAGCTTTGCGCCCGGGGAAAGATGCGGAGCGTGCTCGACCTGCAGACGTTTTCGTTCGGCTTTCGTGAGCGACTTGTCATCGGTCACCTCCATTACGATGTCGGCCGTTCGCTGGCCGAACCGGGCTTCGATATCCTGTCGTGTTGTGTCTGTGTCTTCGATGGTGTCGTGGAGAAGGGCGGCAGTGAGGATGTCGATAT
>JADYZI010000501.1 GCA_020853255.1 Acidobacteriota bacterium | reverse complement strand
TACTGAAAATCGCTAGAGAATCCTATCTGAAAGCTATGTTCAAACGAAACGCGCAACTCTTCCGACCTCGTTTTTGGACCGCAATTGTAAGCTCCCTCCTGATACTTGCGTTCATTGTTACTGGCGCGTCGCCCGCGTTGGCCGCGGACGGCGAGAATGTTTTTGTCGATACAAAGAGTTCGACGCAATGGTCTGTCGTCGGCCCGAACGGCGGCGATGTCCGTTCGGTGGCAATTGACCCGCGTAACAAGGACGTCATCTACATTGGTACGATGGATGGGCAGGTACACCGTTCTACCGACGCGGGCAAGACGTGGAAAATGCTGGCGCGGTTTGATATCCCGCTTCTCACTCTGGATCAGCTATTTGTCGATAACCAGGATTCTAACGTCATTTATGCCTCCGGCCATCGAGGCAATTTTCCCGGCGGATTCTTTAAATCCTCGGACGGCGGCGCGACCTGGAAAGAGGCAAAGGCCCTCAAGAACGAGGCCATCCACGCGATGGTGCAGTCGGCAAAGGACCCAAAGACGTTATACGTTGGTTCAAAGACCGGCATTTTTGTCACGACCGATGGCGGCGATGATTGGAAACGGCTCGATTCAAATACTATGCCGATCGATATCAATTCAATGGCCGTCGATCCGCGAAATACCAGCACTCTTTACGCCGGTACAAGCTGGCGGCCGTATAAATCGACCGACAGCGGGCAAAGCTGGAGCCTGATCAAGAACGGGATGATCGATGATTCGGACGTGTTTGCGATCACCGTCAACTATAAGGACAACGACCATCTGATCGCGTCTGCCTGCAGCGGTATCTATGAATCAATGAACGGCGGCGAAAACTGGAAAAAGATCCAGGGCATACCGTCCACATCGCGCCGGACGCGTGACATCGTTCAAAATCCAGCCGTTCCCGGTGCCATCTACGCCGCGACAACACAAGGGTTCTGGATGACGACAAATGGCGGCAAAACGTGGATACTGACAACGCCGCGGACGCTCGAGGTAAACTCGATCGCCGTTCATCCATCTGAGCCGAACCGAATCTTTATCGGGACAAACAATTACGGCGTCATGGTATCGACCGATGGCGGACATAATTTTGTTCCAACAAACGACAATTTTACGAGCCGATTTACCTATTCGGTCACGCCGGACCTGACCGTGCCGGACCGCCTGTACGCAACCACGCAAAACACCAGCACGAGCGGCGGATTTTTCTTTTACAGTACGAATGGCGGCGAGAGTTGGGAGCAGGCAAAAGGACTGGACGTCAGCCGCAATACGCTTTTCGCTGTCCTCCAGGACCGTGTTGACCCGAACAAGATGTACCTCGGCACAAACGTCGGGCTATTCCAGTCATTAGACCGCGGCGTTTCATGGGCCGCCGTGACCGGCCCAAAACCTGTCAAAAAGGCGCCCGCAAAAAAAGCCGTGCGGAAAGGAAGTAAGGCAGCCGCAAAATCAAAGCCAGTACCGAAGGCTGTCGTCAAGGTCGATCCGGCCGCTGGCCAGGAACTGGTCCCGGTACTGGATCAAAAGATCAATGTCCTCGTCCATACTGAGGATGAGAAAAACGGCCTTCTTGCTGGGACCGACGACGGCCTTTATCGTTCATACGATCTATCAAAGGGCTGGGAAAAGATCACGTTTGGCGAAGGTTTGAACCGTGACGTTTACGCGATCGCCGCATCGCCGCTTGTCCCCGGAACGATATGGGTCGGCACGGCCACTTCCGGCGTGCTCGCATCGACCGATAATGGCGAAACGTGGACGAAGCAGGGCGGTGCTCCCGAACGCGTGCCGATAAAATCGATCGTTATCGATCCGAAGCGCCCAAACAATATATACGTTGGAACGATCCATACGCTGTATCTAAGCCGTGACGGCGGCCGGACCTGGACACGCCGCGGCGGCAACTTGCCTCTTGGCAGCTACACAAGTATTCTCATCGATCCGCGAAACTCGGACGAGTTGCTTGTTTCAAGCGCGCTGGAGAACGATGGCGGCGTTTATTATTCAAAAGACGCTGGAATGAATTGGAAACGGGTGGATTCCAAAGACCTTAAGCTTCCAAGCCGCCGTGTGTGGATGATGGCGTTTGACCCGAACAACGCGGACCGCATTTATGCCGGAACGCATTCGTCCGGAGTTTACATCATCGACCGAAATTTTGGCGGCGCCGATACCGCAAGGAGCGTGACAACCGCTTCGACAACAAATAAATAAAGCCTTCTGCAAGGGAAAGCTGCAATGAATAAGCAGTTGCCGGCATTCAAGCTGGCAGCTGCATTTTCAGCTTCCAATACCGGCTTGCTGATCGCCGTTGACTCTGCCTTTGACCTTGGCTGGCTGGAAACTATAATCTAACAGTCCGGAGTCCAAGTTTTACGATGAATGACAGCGGCTGTACACAAACCGTCAGTGTTCGCGGACTGCGGACAGAAAGCCTCCCGTTTTCCGGCATCCCTGCGCAAAGCAAACTTTTTATTCAATATCAGCAGGATCCGATTTCCCTGAAACGATTCTATCCATCCGCTGTCGAGCGTCACACGGATGTGGCCGCCAGGGCAGATGAGGTTTTAGCGAATTATCGGAACGACCGCCGCGCGTTGTGCGACGCTCTTTTGCGAATAAACACAAAATTCGGCACAGGGCCGGAAACGTTGGCAAATATTGATGTGTTGCGCCATCCGGATTCGGTTGCCGTTTTGACGGGCCAGCAAACCGGATTGTTCACCGGCCCGCTCTATTCGATATACAAAGCAATGTCCGCCGTAAAAATGGCTGAACGCTTGCGGCACCAAGGTGTCAAGGCCGTGCCCGTTTTCTGGATGGCGACCGAGGACCACGATCTCGCTGAGGTTTCGAATAGCTTTGTCATAGACCGGGCCGGCGGACTCTATGAATCAAAAGTTGAACCTGCAGTGACGGATGATGGGCTTCCGGTTGGCCGTATCCTGCTGAGCGAGTCGGTCGGCGCCGCGATCGATAGAATGTTCGCTGAATTGCCGGAGACAGAATTTTCGGCCGAACTTAAGGGTCAGATCTCTGAAGCATGGAAGCCCGGAGCATCCTTTGGCGAAGCGTTTGGTACCTTTTTGACCGTCCTGTTAGGTAAGTTCGGGCTGATCGTCGCCGATCCGCTTGACCCGGCGTTGAAAGAGCTTGCGGCCCCGATCTATGCTGACGCCGTGCGGCGTAGTGGCGAGATAGTCACCGCGATCATCCGCCGCAACAGCGAACTGGCAGATGCGGGCTATCATTCGCAGGTCCTTGTTGAAGATGATTACTTTCCGTTGTTTTGGCACGATGATGACGGCCGGCGGATGGCACTTCGACGAAAAGGTGACGGCACCATCCATGTAAAGGGCGGCAAAACCAGTTTCAGCGTCGATCAATTGGCCGCCGCCGCCGCCGAAACACCCGAACGCTTCAGCCCCGGTGTAATGCTGCGGCCCGTGGTGCAGGATCAACTTTTTCCAACCATCTGTTATTTTGGCGGCGGGGCCGAGATCGCATATTTTGCTCAGAACAGCGAAGTTTATCGAATTTTGGAGCGGCCCGTGACGACAATTTTGCACCGGCAAAGCTTTACATTCGTCGAGGCAAAGCACGCTCGGACGCTGGAAAGGTACGGCCTCACGCTGCCCGATATTTTTGGCGGCAAAGAAGCGATCCTTCCACAGCTCGTAGATAAGTTTATCGATCAGAATACCGGGAAGTTGTTCGCCGGGGCCGAAGAGACCATCAATGCGGAACTGCACCGGCTGGATGAAGCGTTGTCGGAAATGGATATCACGCTTGCCGCTGACCTTGCAACCCGGCGCAGAAAGATCCTCTACCATATTGCGGCGATCCAGAAAAAATACTGGCGGCGGCGATTCGAACTCGACGAGACCGTAAACCGCAGGATAAACGGCCTATTCGCGGCCGTCGCGCCGCACGGACATCTCCAGGAACGAACTTTGAACGTTGTCTCCTTCGCCGATCGCTTTGGCAGGAATTTTATTGATTGGGCCTATGAGTCGATAGACCTTTGCGACAAGGGGCATCGGGTCATCTATCTTTAGAATGAGCAAGATCCGCATATTATCGGACAATTTGGCAAACCAGATCGCCGCGGGCGAGGTGGTCGAACGGCCGGCGTCCGTGATAAAGGAGCTGGTCGAAAATGCCATCGACGCCGGTGCCGGGCGGATCAGGATCGAGATAGAATTGGGCGGGCGTCGGCTTATGCGTGTGGCCGATGACGGACACGGAATGGTCCGCGACGATGCGGTCCTCGCGTTCGAGCGGCACGCAACGTCGAAGATACGCACGCTTGATGATCTTGGCATGATCGCGACGCTGGGCTTTCGCGGCGAGGCCCTGGCGTCGATCGCGTCGGTCGCAAAGGTCGAGCTTGTCTCAAAGATCGAGGAAGAACCGGCCGCGACCCGCGTTTTGATCGAAGGCGGACGGCTGATCGACGTTAAAGATGCCGCACGCGATACCGGTACGACGATCTCGGTCCGTGACCTTTTCTTTAACACGCCCGCACGGCGTAAATTCATGCGGTCTGAGGCGACCGAGAATTATCATCTCGCTGGGATAGTGACGCATTATGCCTTGGCCCATCCTGAGACCGCATTCACGATGACGAATAACGGCCGCGAGGTCCTGTCCGCATCGCCCGCCCGAGACCTGCGCGAACGGGCGTTTCAAATTTTTGGTTCCGGAATTCTCGAAAGCTTGCTTCCCGTTACGGGCGGCCGTGAGTTTGTCGCAAAAGTGTCCGGGTTTGTCTCCGCCCCGCGCGAACGCCGGACTAACCGCGACGCGCAGTATTTTTTTGTCAATCAACGGTTTGTCCGCGACAAAACGATCGCCGCGGGATTGCTGGAAGGTTATCGTTCGGTCCTGCCGCACGGAGTTTATCCGGTCGCGTTCCTGT
>JADYZI010000500.1 GCA_020853255.1 Acidobacteriota bacterium | reverse complement strand
TGTCCAAACCGAATTCTGGCCTCCCTCACCAGATCTTGAGCTGCCGAACGAGTAACCGCCCCGAGATTCCGTTACCACCTTATATCCGGCCGGCACTTCAAACAGGCTCGGGTCCGGCTCATTCCGCGAAATATTGGTCAGCCGGTAGGTTTGTTCGCCAAACCGCGGGTCAGTGTGCTTTGACATCACGACCAACTGCAGATCATTTGAATACCATTTTTCGTAAACGATCTCGATAGCTCGTTCATTGCCGATGTCGCCTGCCGGAATGGTAGTAATGGTCCGTTTTCCCACCGCGTTAATACCTTCGATCGTCCTTGTACCAAGATCTTCAGTACGGGTGTCGTATTTGATCCGTGGCCCGAAACCATGCTCAGAACTGCCGTTCTGTCCATCTGAGCGGGAATTCGAGGCCTTGGCCGCCGCAACGGCATAAGCTTCCGCCTGCTTTCGTGCCTCGTTCGCCTTTTCAGTGACCGAAGCCGGTTGTTTATCGGTCTGCGCCGCGGGTGAAGCCATGATGCTGGTTTGCCTTAGCCGTCCAGCCCGCGCCGTTTTCTGCTTTGAATCGAGCATGTAGCGAAAGCCGCCGACCGGGTCGAGGATCGTGATCTCGGGGCCGAACGAATAGAACGATCCCCACGATCCGCCTGAGCTGCCGGACAATTCACGTCGAAATCGTCCCTCACTGCTGCGAAACAGCTTATTGGTCGAACTGCGAACGATCCTGTTGCCATCGGCAAAGGCCTGGACACTTTCATTGACCTCAACGGCCGAAAAAGGAGCCCCTTTGATGGTCCTCTCGGTCATCGCGGACGATTCGAACATGTTCCTCGATGACATCATTGACTGGCCGTTTACAACCACTCCCAAAAGAACAAATAACACTATTCCTGCAAGCGTTTTCATAACTCTAATTACCTTTAAATATTATTATTCGACCAATCTGATGGCCCGCGGTGACCCGTCCGGGCCGAGAAGCAGGTCTGCCTTAACAGATCGCGTACCGTTTTCAAGCGGAAGGTCCACGCCCATCGCAAAAAGCGTCGCTCTTGGCACATCCACACGCACCACACGGCCGTCAATCGCCGCATCTTCGGCGCGTTCGGCGAGGCCTATCGGCTGAAAAGCCGTCTCAGCCTGCGGCACCTGGGCCGGACGCCCTCTTCGCGGCCGCGGCGTTCGATCGGACGGAACTGAAGCCCGTACGGGTACGGCCAGACGTGTCGGTACTGCCGCACTGTACTCTTGTTCGCGGTATGGTTGAGGTTCATCCACTACGGGCGGTGGCGGTGGTTCTGGAACGTGTCGCTGTGGTGCGGGCTGTGTTTGGCGAGCGATCGGTTCCGCCGTGTTCGCAAACTTCAAGTAAGCAAGCAAAGGGATCGAAAGCAGGGCCAGTACCATTGCCGAGGCGGCAACGGGTTTCCATGCAAAGCGGGACGGCGGCCGGCGCACCGGAGCCTGCTCCGTGGCGATCTTCGCGAGGACGCCGTCATACAGCAGCGGATCCGAAACGATCCTATCTATCTCTGCATCGACGGGTGACGAGGCGATCAATAACCGCCTGCCCAGCTCGTCGAGTTCCTTATTTGTCGGCTTTCCTGATCTCATCTTCAATTCAAGAGACGTTCTGTGTCAGCGTGCGGTTACAAGTAACGTTTCAAAACCCGCCGCAGCGAGTGACGCGCCCGCCATGCCCTTAATTTTGTCTTCGAAACGGTCCAGCCGAAACGTTCCGCCACATCCGCCATGCTCATGTCTTCCGCGTAAAGCATCTGAAGCAAGGCACGGTCCTCGCCTGCGACACGCGAGAGTAATTTTTCGGCTAGATCACGGTTTATCACCATGTCTTCACTGCTCGTCCCGGCACTTGCTTCAAACTGCGTTAGCTCAACACCGGTTATGTCGTCGGAAAGTTCCTCCGGGCGGCGTTTTTGGCTGCGAAGGATGTCCAGGCACGTATTCGACGTTATCCGGGACAACCAACTCGGAAATGAAAGTGCGTGTTCGCCGCGAAACCGGCTGAGTTCTACAAAAACCTTGGCGAATGTGGTTTGGATAACATCCTCGATCTGTTCCGGGCGGCGAATGTAGCGTGCGGCCACTGAGGCAACAAGGCGCTTGTGCCTGTCATACAACTGCTCGAACGCCGTTTGGTCGCCCGCAAGCACAATATCGACCAACTGCGCGTCCGTGCGTTCGGCGCGGACGGTGTCAATGCACTCGTCTTCGGCCGGTAGAACTAGCGTTTCCTCCTGCAATACGGTTTGCAAAGTACTCATCAGGCGGTACCACAATGCGCAAAGTCGGGCCGCTTGTTGGTCAAGACGGCGCTTTTCCATGGCTGGTTACAAGGACTTTGTCCGGCACGCTTTCTTTAGGGCGAACTTAATACAAGTCGGGTCACTCTTCGTCCGGCGCCCTCATTCGAATCAGATTGCTGAACTTGATGGGCTGTGCAGGCCGCTCGCGGCCATTCGCCTGGTGCGGAAATTCCGTCAAACGGGCCCGGCGGACCACTTCAGTAACATTCCCAAGGTCTAGGACGATCATGCCGTCCTGGATCTGAATATCATTGAATACAAGGGTTTCACCAAGACGGATGCCGTAATAATTGCAGAAAGATTTTGCCCTAACAACGGAATTTTGCGATGAACTTTGGTGCTTTATCTCGTATGAGTGTTCAACTTCGGATGAGCTGGGTCTGATACCGATAAGGCGGCTCGCACGTTCGTAAAGCAGGATCACTGCCTCAGGATTGCCAAGCGTCTCAACGGCCTTTTGATTCAGAAAAAAATGGCCGCGGCCGTTAAGCGAAACACGGATCATCTCGGCGCGATAATTCGCCTTTTGTGTGAATTCTTCCCACTCCCAGGACATTCAGTATTCTCGCTTAGGCCGGAATATTTCGATGATACGGCAACAGCGGCAAATTGTAAATATTCGCACTATGCGCGGCGGGCGCAATCCCTTTGTGCCTTTGTGTCTTCAACTTTGGGTCCTTTGTGTTAAAGATCCTTTGAGTACAAAGTTGAAGACACAAAGGGCACGGAGTTGATAATTCTGAACTGACCTGAGGACGCCTATCGGCGGTTTTCGTCGATCACCAACTTTCGGTGCGCTTCGACGATGACGCCCGGTTTCTTGGACGTTACGGTAATGTCCCTTACGCCTCCGGTTTCAGCGATCGGGACCTTCGGCATATATGTGACAACGTATGACGCGTCGATCATATCGGCAACGAGGGCGGCCTTGGCGATCATTTCTTCCTTTGTTTCAGGAATGATCATTTCGCCGTTCGTGTTCTGGGCCAGGTCGGTAAGCTGCTCTTCGCTTGCCTCGAGATCGGATTTTCGCTCGCGCAATGTTTTCAGAAGTTTACGGTCAAGATTGATGGTCGGCCCGACCTTTGGTGCCTGGGCAATATCGCGGACGCCATTCGGCAAGGTTGCCGCAACTTCGTCCGGCATTGCCTTTGGCGGCGGCGTGTTTGAGAGCATCTTGGTGCGGGGTTCGATATCTACGATCTCCATCCGCGTGTAGCTCAGAACATGGACGGTAAGGTCACGCGACAAAAGATCGCGCATTGCACGGCGCTTGCCGCCAAGGTCGTTGTAGCTGTCCGTTCCGTCAGTTATCAGGACGAGATGCTTATTTTCGGCCGAACTTTTCGCAAAAAAGTCCTTCGCCATCGCCAGGGCCTTTACAAAAGCATCGTGCTTTCCAAAACCGGCCCGCCCGATCGCGGCTGCGGCAACATCCTTGTTTGTTGTCCATTCGGAAAGGATCTTTGGCCTGTCGTTGTACTGCATTACGGCCATGGTATCGTCCGGGTTTAGGGCCGCGACCAAAGCGTTTGCAACTTTCTGCGTCTGCTCAAGGCCCTTGACCGAGCGCAGCTCGCCGCCTGTATCCATCACGATCAGAACAGTTGCGGGCATACTCCGGACGGCAGAAGGCTGGTGGATCACATTGTTTTCCG
>JADYZI010000499.1 GCA_020853255.1 Acidobacteriota bacterium | reverse complement strand
ATTGCCAGTGAGGCTCGTGGAAGACCACCACGTTGATAGGCTGGAGATGTAAGTGCAGCAATGTACTTAGTTGACCAGTACTAATTGCCCCAAGGCTTGACCATAAAATTTGTTGACAAGCAATTTTTTGATCAAGCAGCTTGTGGAAATATTACATGTATTCAGTTTTTGCGGAAGCCCGCACGAAGTAAGGGCGATATCGCCGCATGGAGTATTTCGCCCTTACTCCGTGCGGGCTTCCGCAGACCAGTTTTCCGGTGATTGTATCGGCAGGGTCACACCCGTTCCCATCCCGAACACGGAAGTTAAGCCTGCTTGAGCCGATGATACTGCATCTTTCAGGTGTGGGAAAGTAGGTAGTCGCCGGATCTATTTCAAAGAAAAGCCCGCTTCAGATCGAAGCGGGCTTTTGTGCGCTTTGCTATTGCAGCAAGCCGGGTGGTCGCAAACGAACGACTGGCTCAGCGACGCAGAGAGCGCTGGGGCCGAGCAGGTTATCAGTCTTTCTAGTTCGCGTGGCGGGTTTTCTGCGGGTCATACTCATGGCGGATTATAACCCAGAAGGAAGATCGTAGGGAATGAGCATTTGGCCTGCTTGAAAATAGCACCCCGAGCGCTTCATCAAGAGGCTTTGGATCAGGTGGTTGACATCCGATGGAGATTTTTATAATCTCTAAATGAAAACGAATTTCAATTTCATAATAACATCATCGTATGACAACTATCACGATCAGGTATTTTGTATTTTCTGTATTTACGGTTTTCGTAATGTCGCTTGGGATATTGGGGCAGCATGATCATGGCGGGCATGGGGCTGAGGCGGTGAAAAAGGCTGGCGGTTCCGGGGCAGGCATTCTTTTGCTGGCGCATGGCGGGAAGGAGAATTGGAATGAGGAAGTGAAGAAGATCGCGGCGGCGGTTGATAAGGTGATGCCGGTCGAAGTGGCGTTTGGGATGGCGACGAAGCGGAACATTCAGGATGCCGCGGACAGGCTGATAAAACGCGGGGTGTCTGAGATCGTGGCGGTACCGTTGTTTGTTTCATCGCATAGTTCAGTTATCACTTCGACCGAGTATCTGCTTGGCCTAAGGAAAGTGGCGCCGGCGGACCTTGCTGTGTTTGCAAAAATGGACCACGGCCATGGCGGGCACGATTCGCATCAGGCGGCGGACAACTCGTTCGACCCGACAACGCCGATCAAGAGCTCGGTAAAGATCAGAATGCTGCCGGCGCTGGACCGGCATCCGCTGGTCGCGGAGATCCTTATGTCTCGCGCGGCGGCCATTAGTAAAGATCCGGCAAATGAAGTTGTGGTTCTTGTTGCTCATGGGCCAGTCGATGAAGATGCGAATAATTTATGGTTAGCCGATATGGCGGCATTAGCGAAACAGATGTCGGCCGGGCACAAGTTTAAGCGGATCGAATATCTGACCGTCCGCGACGATGCTCCGGACCCGATCCGTTCTAATGCGACTGCCGAACTTCGGCGCGTTGTCGAACGCGCGGCGGCTGAAGGGAATCGGGTCCTGATCGTTCCGCTGCTGCTATCATACGGCGGCATCGAGCAAGGTGTTAAGAAGCGACTCGAGGGATTGCAGTACACGATCCCGGATCAGGGTTTGCTGCCGGACGCTCGATTGGAAAAATGGGTGCTGAGTTCGGTTCGTGAAACGAGTGCGAGGAAATGACAGCAAGGGAATCGGGAGGTTGTTGCGGCCGAGAAAAGAACCCAGTCGCTATCGCTCCCGGTTCTGACAGGATGCTTGGCAGACGCCCGCACGCAGTTAGGACGATATATCCAGACCATGCGTGTATCGCCCTTACTATCGTGCGGGCTTCTGCATGGGGGCTGTGCGTCGTTCACGCGGTTTGATCTATAATTGTCTCCGAATATGAGAGACAAACTCCTGGAACTGGAACAGCTTGCCAGACAACTTGAACCTTCGCCGCGGCAGCGGGATGAGGTTCGTCAACACGTCATTAGTTACTCGGAAAATTTTCTCGACAATATCGAATCCTTAAAGGCATACGAGACTTCGGCCGGGAAGGGTGAAGGTTTGCTTGATTCGCCGATCTCGGAAGAGGGAATCGGGATCGACGCGGCGATCGATCTGATCCGAACGAATGTCGATACGCCCGGGCTGAATCCCGCATCGGGCGGCCATCTCGCGTACATTCCGGGTGGCGGTATCTATTATTCGGCGTTGGGCGATTATTTGGCGGACGTGTTCAATCGGTATGCGGGCGTGTTTTATGCCAGCCCCGGTGCGGTGCGGATGGAGAATATGCTCATCCGCTGGATGTGCGATCTGGTTGGGTATCCGGCGGAGGCGGGCGGAAATTTAACGACGAGCGGCAGCCTGGCGAATATGATAGCGGTCGTTACGGCGCGCGACGGCCGAAACATAAAGTCGGCGGATGTTCCGCGGTCGGTGATCTATCTTTCACGGCAAACGCATCATTCTATTGACAAGGCGATCCGCGTTGCTGGGTTGGGCGAATGTCCCATTCGATATATCGATCTGGATGACAGATTCCGTATGCTGGCGCAGGATCTTGCGCAAAAGATCGAGTCGGACAAGGCGGCGGGACTAAATCCATTTCTTGTCGTTGCATCCGCGGGAACGACCGATGTCGGGGCGATCGATCCGCTGACGGAGATCGGAGCGATCGCAAAGGAATCGGGCTGCTGGTATCACATTGACGCGGCGTACGGCGGATTTTTTATTCTAACCGATGAAGGGAAAGAAAAGCTGCGCGGGCTGGAGCTTGCCGATTCGCTTATCATCGATCCGCACAAGGGGCTTTTTCTGCCATATGGATTGGGCGTTGTTCTTGTGAAAAACGTCGGCGATCTTGCGCGGTCTTACAGCTTTAATGCCAATTACATGCAGGATGCTTTTTCAGCACAGGATGAGATATCGCCGGCCGAGATCTCGCCCGAGCTGACCAAGCATTTCCGCGGCTTGCGGCTGTGGCTGCCGTTGAAGCTGCACGGTGTCGCGCCGTTTCGTGCATGTCTTGAAGAAAAGCTGCTGCTCGCGAAATATTTTTACGCGGAAGTGAAAAAGCTGGGATTTGAAAGCGACCTCGAACCTGAACTGTCGGTCGTCACGTTTCGGTACTTGCCGAGTTCAGGCGATGCGGATGAATTCAACAAGCGGCTGATGAACAAGATCATCGAAGACGGTCGTGTTTTTGTTTCCTCGACAAAGCTCAACGGCAAATTCACGATGCGTTTTGCATGCCTGTCGTTTCGCACGCATTTGAAGATGGTCGATATGCTGCTGGAAAAACTGGCACATGAGGCGGCCTGATCGCGTCGCGGAAAATACGCCCTTACCGCGTGGGGACCTCTGCATGGTGGTCTTGCGCGGGCAAATAGTCTGTTACAACGAAATAGCCTGTGCAATAATCTTAACTGGTTGCGATTCTTTCCAAAACCGGCGTGAGTTTAGACAGGCTTTTCAAAATTCTTTCCTACACGACCGTCTTTTGCGGATTTTTTTCGCTGTGGGTATCGGGGACGTTTGGCGCGTTTGGGACAGGCGTGTTCGTGCTCATTTTGGCTTGCGCCTGGTTTACCGAAGGCACGCGTTGGCAGATCTCTGAGCGTATCGGCACGGCGATGATCGTCGCCGCCTTGCCGGTCTTTTATTTGCTGTACCGGAGCGGTTTCTTTCATTTTGCCGACAGCGGCATGATGGTGGCTGGCATTTTGAGCCGGCTAATATTGTCGTTGTCAGCGATCAAGATACTTCAGCACAAGTCTGATCGAGATTGGATATTCCTTTACCTGATGGCATTTTTCGAAGTGCTGTTGGCCGCCGGTTTGAGCATAAGCGCGACATACT
>JADYZI010000498.1 GCA_020853255.1 Acidobacteriota bacterium | reverse complement strand
ACTTCGGCCACACGACCAATCAGTTCATAAAACAATTCGGAGGATTTTTGGAGAAGATGAAACGGATCATTTCGTGTCTATTTGTCATCGGCCTGTTCGTTAGCGTCGCATCGTTTACGCTGCTTGCGCAGGATCCGCCAACCGAAACACCAACACCTGCCGGCCCAGGCGGAGCACGGCCCGGCGGCCCATCGACCGACCCGCAGCCTTATGACAAGGTCATCACAAAAGATGCGAAGACCAAGACCGGCCTGTTCAAGGTCCATGTCGTAAAGGACAAACATTTTTATGAGATACCGAAGAGCGAGCTTGGCAAAGATTATCTGTGGGTGACGCAGATCGCCCGGACGACACTCGGCGTCGGCTATGGCGGACAGGCGCTCGGACGCCGCGTTGTGAAATGGGAACTCGGCGAGAATAACAAGGTCTTTCTGCGAAATGTAAATTATAACGTCGTCGCGGACCCGAAACTTCCGATCGCCGAGGCCGTTTCGGCGGCGAACAACGACGCGATCCTGATGGCGTTCAATATCGCGGCGTTCGGGCCGAATAATGATACGGTCGTGATCGACGTCGGGCGACTTTTTACCACCGACATCTTCGAATTCAGCCCGCGCACACGTTTGAGCGCGAACAGCCTCGATGCGTCGCGGTCGTTCATCGAACGCATCTCGCCTTATCCTGAAAATATCGAAACGGAATCGAGCCTGACGTTCGTCCGCACGCCGGCTCCGGCCGGAGCGGCCGCCGGACAGGGCCAGGCACAGCAGCAGGGAATGAGTCCGGGAAGCGCTACTGTCGTTGTCCATTACAGCATGGTCAAACTGCCGGAAAAGCCTATGATGCCGCGGTTGTTCGATGAGCGTGTCGGCTATTTCACGATCAACAACATGGACTATGGCCGCGATGAGCACCGTGCGCAGCAGCGGACGTACATTGCCCGCTGGCGGCTTGAGAAAAAAGATCCGAGTGCGGCGCTTTCAGAACCGGTAAAGCAGATCGTTTATTACATCGATTCGGCGACGCCTGTAAAATGGCGGCCTTATATGATCCGCGGCGTCGAAAAATGGCAAAAGGCATTTGAGGCCGCTGGTTTCAAGAACGCGATCGTCGCTAAAATCGCGCCGACGAAAAAAGAAGACCCGGACTTCAGCCCCGAAGATGCCCGTTATTCCGTCATCCGCTGGCTGCCGTCAACGACCGAGAACGCTTCGGGCCCGCACGTCAGCGATCCGCGAACGGGCGAGATCCTCGAATCGGACATCCAGTTTTATCACAACATCATGAACCTCCAGCGTTCATGGTATTTCCTGCAGGTCGGCCCGCTCGACAAGCGCGTCCAGAAACTGCCGATGCCCGATGATCTGATGGGCGTTCTGCTTGAATACGTCGCGGCGCACGAGGTCGGGCACACTCTCGGCTTCCAGCACAATATGAAGGCGAGCTCGATGTATCCGCAGGAAAAGGTTCGCGACGCGGCATGGGTTCACAAAATGGGACACACGCCGACGCTGATGGACTATTCGCGGTTCAATTATGTAGCACAGCCCGAGGACAACATCGCTGTCGAAGACCTCGTTCCGGGCATCGGCCCGTATGACGAATGGGCGACGATGTGGGGCTATAAGCCGATTGCCGGTGCAAGAACGCCGGACGATGAACGGGCGACGCTCGACCAATGGGCACGGGCACAGGACGAAACGCCGTGGTTCCGATTTTCGACCGACGGCTCGGCCGGAAGCGATCCGGGCGAGTTGACCGAGGCGGTCGGCGATGCCGATGCGATCAAGTCATCCGGCCTCGGCCTTTTGAATTTGAAGCGCGTTGCCAAGATGCTTGTTCCGGCAACGACCAACGAAAAGGGTCAGCCCTATGACGATCTTGCGGAATTATACGGCCGCATGCTTGGGCAATGGACGCTGGAGATGAACCACGTTGCGGCCATCGTCGGCGGCTATAACACTCAGCAAAAACACATCGGCCAGGCCGGCGTCCGGTTCAATCTGATCCCGAAAGCGCATCAGGCCGATGCCGTCCGGTTCCTGAGCGAGAACGCATTTGCCACGCCGACGTGGGCGATCGACAAAGAGATCCTCAGGCGCATAGAGCCGATCGGAGCCCTCAACCGCGTTCGCAATGCGCAGAACAGCGTTCTGAACAATCTGCTCAACAGCGGACGGTTCGCACGTTTGATCGAACAACAGACTTTGGACGGCGATGCCGCTTACCAGGCCGGAGATTTTCTGGCGGATGTCCGCAAGGCGGTCTGGACCGAACTCGGCGCACCGAATGTTAAGATCGACGCTTACAGGCGCAACCTGCAGAGGTCATATCTGGACATCGCCAACAACAAACTTAATGCTCCTCCGCAAGCTCCGCCAGCAGGTTTGCCGGCCCAGTTTGCCTCGCTGTTCGTCACAAGCGGCGATGAAAAGGCGTTCTATCGAGCCGAACTTCGGGCCGTAAAGGCTGCCGCAATTGCCGCGATAGCCAAGACGACCGACCGCACGACAAAGGTGCATCTTGAAAGCGTACGCGACCAGGTGGACAAAATACTCGACCCCGAACGCGCCCCGGCGGCAAGCGGATCTACAAACCGCTTTGCGATGGAGCTGGTCGAGCTGTATCTGAACCCGACAGCATGCTGGCCAGATTACACGATCAAGCCTGATTGACGACGGCCGTCCAACAAACTTCAGTTTGTTGATCCTAAACACTCGACAGCCCCGGGGCACGCACCCGGGGCTTTATTTTTACGCCATCTTTCGATGGCTCAGGGAACATCGTGAATGAATAGTCACCGCCAGACGCCTCGCGCTATTGACCTATTTTCAGGCGCGCCTGTTATACTGCAAAGAGGTTATGGACATCCGAAAGGCAATTCTGATATTTGCCGGCACGGTCTGCGTTGGGCTGGGCGTGTTGGGGATGTT
>JADYZI010000497.1 GCA_020853255.1 Acidobacteriota bacterium | reverse complement strand
TTATCGAACCGCTTGCCGCGCTAAATGATCTGTCAATGAACTTTTACTGGTCGTGGCACCCGGAAGGTTCAGAACTGTTTCGCGAACTGGACCCGTCGCTTTGGGAAAAGTACGAGCAGAATCCCCGCCTGCTTCTGAGATCAGTGAACGAGCTTCGACTTCTGCAGAAGTCCACTGACCAGGAATATGTCGATCGCCTCCGACGGTTCAGGGAACGTTTCGACGCCTATACAGGCGAACCGGCGCAAGCGGTTGGCCGTATTTCTAGTGATCGTCCCGTCGCATACTTTTGCGCCGAGTACGGTGTGCACAATTCCCTGCCGATCTATTCAGGCGGGCTTGGGATTCTTGCCGGCGATCATTTGAAATCGGCAAGCGATTTGAACATTCCGCTCGTCGCCGTCGGGCTTCTTTACCGATACGGCTATTTCCGGCAATCGATCGGGCACAACGGCTGGCAGGAAGAAAGCTATCAGGACATTCTGGGGTCAGACCTGGCGCTAACGCCTGTCCTTGATCCGGCCGGCGAACGGGTGCTGACGATGGTGCATCTCCGCGGCCGCGAGGTTTTTGCACAGGCATGGCTCGCACGCGTTGGGCGGATCTCGCTTTATCTGCTTGATACGAATATCGAACAGAACGCCGAGGTGGACAGGATGATAACCGGCCACCTTTATGGTGGAAGCTCCGAAACACGGATCGTGCAGGAAAAGGTGCTTGGCATCGGCGGTGTCAGACTGCTTCGCCGGCTGGGAATTTCGCCGTCCGTCTTTCACCTGAACGAAGGCCACTCCGCATTTCTTACGCTCGAATTGGCCCGCGAATATCTTGTGGCTAACCCTGACGCGGACTTTCTGGATTCGATTCCCGCGGTTCGCGAGCAATGCGTTTTCACCACCCATACTCCCGTTTCAGCCGGCAACGATCTTTTTTCGACCAACGAGATCCGCGATTGTTTTGACGCGGGTTTTATCGAGACCTTGAAACTTAACGAGGAAGAGCTGTTCGAACTAGGGCGAATCGACCCGGACGATAAAACTGAAGGATTTGGCATGACGCCGCTTGCCATCAGGATGTGCCGTTCGGCCAACGGCGTTAGCGAAAAGCACGGCGACGTTTCGCGCGGCCTGTGGAAGGCAATGTTCCCCGGCGCTGATGAGACGGCCGATGTTCCGATAACCCATGTAACTAACGGTGTACATGCCCCGACGTGGGTCGCTCCGCTGTTTCAGGGACTTTATCGTTCGGCTATCGGCGAAGATTGGAATAAGCGGCTTGCCGATCCGGACGACTGGGCGTACGCGGTGGACAACCTAAGCGAGAAGGACGTATGGTCCACCCACATTCTGCTCAAGCGGATAATGATCGCCTTTGTCCGTGAACGAACGCAAAGGGCCGAGACCGGCGAACGCGATACGATCAACGAACATCAGGATACGCGCAAGCTCTTTTCGCCCGACGTTCTCACGATCGGTTTTGCCCGCCGCGTGGCCGCATATAAACGATGGAATCTGATGCTGTCGGACATCGACCGGCTTTTGAAGCTTGTCGATGATCCCGAACGCCCGGTCCAGTTCGTGTTCGCTGGCAAAGCTCATCCTCAAGACAAGACGGCCAAACAGATACTTCAGCAGTTGATGAGCATCAATCACGATTCCAATTGGCAGCGGCGTGCTGTATTTATTGAAGACTACGATCAGGAAGTTGCGCGATATCTTGTCCATGGCGTCGATGTGTGGATGAACGTCCCGCGGCGTCCGCATGAGGCAAGCGGCACAAGCGGAATGAAAGCGGCGATGAATGGGGCACTTAACTTTTCAATTCTCGATGGCTGGTGGATCGAGGGCTACAACGGCAGGAACGGCTTCAAGATAGGCGAACTTGCGGCCGGCGAAGACGACGAAGTGACCGACGCCGCAGATGCCTCCGCTCTTTATGAAGCACTCGAGAACGAGGTCATTCCGCTGTATTACGATCGCGGCAAAAACGGCGTGCCGAGCGGTTGGATCGCTATGATGAAAAACGCACTTGCCACGCTTACGCCGCAGTTCGCAAGTGATAGAATGGTGCGGGACTATCTGTCTCAGATCTACAACAATGCGTAACCCCGGCCTAAATCTTGAATTCAACGCTGGAGCCATAAAGCCGGTTGAATGCCTGCGCGAGGCGTGGGACCTGATCAAGAGCGACTATTGGCCCTTGTTCGCTATCTCGTTGGTCGGCGGACTCATCGCGGGTTTTACGATGTACGTTCTGATCGGCGCGATGATCTGCGGCATTTTTGCCTGCTATCTCAAAAAGATCGACGGATCGGTCCCGGTAAATTTCGAGGACCTTTGGAAAGGATTTCAGTATCTCGGTCCAAGCGCACTTGCGACGATCGTCTTTGTCGTCCCGATCGTAACCTACATGATCGTCCTGTTTGTTACGATGTACTCGCCGCTGATCGCGGCGGCAGTCCTTGGCAAGAATGCTGATCCGTCGATCATCATCGGAACTTTTTTGGCGGCACTTGCCGTTGATATAGTCGTCGCGATCGTGATGACGTGCATCCATTCGCTGATGATATTCACATTTCCGCTGATAGTGGACCGAAAGCTTTCGAGCTGGGATGCGATCAAGCTAAGCGCCCGGGCCTCGATGAAGAATATCGGCGGTATCGCCGGCCTGATCGGGCTAAATCTTTTGCTTGTTATCGCGGGACAGATGGCATTTTGCATCGGAGTTTACTTTGTTATTCCGCTTCTCACGGCATCTAATCTTGTTGCCTATCGCAAGGTCTTCCCGCGGCTTGGCCCGGCACGATACTGATCCATAATGACCGCAACATTTTTGAATATTGAATCGCTCGACGCGCTCGATGATTTGTTCAAAAGATCTCACGGCGGCCCAGTCGTGATCTTTAAGCACAGCAGCACGTGCGGGATCAGCATGCATGTAAAGGAACTGATCACGGATGTCAAAGGTAATATCAATTTGATCGTCGTCCAGCAGAATCGTGACATATCCAACGCGGTCGAAGCTCGGACGGGCCATCGCCACCAGTCGCCTCAGGCGTTCGTTATCCGAGACGGAAAGGCCGTCTATCACGCCTCACATTACGGCATCGATCCGGAGATGATCAACC
>JADYZI010000496.1 GCA_020853255.1 Acidobacteriota bacterium | reverse complement strand
TTATGCAGTTCTTCGATATAGATCCGGTCGGCCTGCTGCAGCAGTTCGACCTTTTCGGCCGTCACATCACCGAGGATCCGAACGCCGAGGCCGGGGCCCGGGAACGGATGACGCTCCAGGATCATTTCCGGAATGCCAAGGTCGCGACCGATCGCCCGTACTTCGTCCTTAAAAAGTTCACGCAGCGGTTCGATCAGCTTCAGGTTCATTTTCTCGGGCAGGCCGCCGACGTTATGATGTGATTTGATCGTGACCGAGGCCCCGCGCGGGCTTACGGATTCGATCACATCCGGGTAAAGGGTTCCCTGCACCAGATAGTCAACGTTGCCGATGCGCTGCGCCTCGGCATCGAAAACATCAATGAATTTTGCACCGATCGCCTTCCGCTTTAGCTCAGGATCGGCAACGCCTGAAAGCGCCGAGTAAAACTGTTCCGAAGCATCGACACCGCGCACATTCAATTGAAGATTGTTTTCGTAAACCGCCAGCGTATCTTCGAACTCGCGATGACGCAGCAGCCCGTTATTGACAAAAATGCACGTTTGCCTGCCGCCGATGGCCTCGTGAACAAGAGCGGCCGCGACGGTTGAATCGACACCGCCGCTGAGGCCGCAGACCACGTTTGCGGTTGGGCCGACCGCCTGCCGTATTTTCTCAACTTCGTCGATTATAAAGCTCGCCGGCGTCCAATCGCCCGAGCAGCCGCAGATGTGAAACAGGAAGTTCCTGAGTATCTCTTTTCCAAGGGGCGTGTGCGAAACCTCGGGGTGAAACTGCACGCTGTAAATGCCGCGGCTTTCATTCTCCATCGCGGTGATAGCATCGCCGGTGGTTGCGGTTGTGCGAAATCCGGGCGGCAGTTCGGTCACATGGTCGCCGTGGCTCATCCAGACGTCGAGTTCAAACGGCAGTTGATTGAAAAGGCGTGTTGAGCCGCTAAGGACCTTTAATTGGGCATGGCCGTATTCGCGACGGGCCGCGGGTTCGGACCGACCGCCGAGGTCGGCCGCGATCAGGCCCATCCCGTAGCAAATTCCCAACACAGGCACGTCGATCTTCTTGTAAAAATCCGGCCCGACGCGCGGAGCATCGTCGTCATAAACACTCGACGGCCCACCGGAAAGGATGACGCCCTTTGGCTGACGCCGCGTTATCTCATCGGCCGCAAGGTGAAATGGATGTATCTCGCAGTAAACGCCCTGCTCGCGCACGCGCCGCGCGATCAGCTGCGTGTACTGCGACCCGAAATCCAGAATAATGATCAGTTCGTGATGCAAATGAGATGGCTCCTTAACCGGTAAGGGAACCATTATATAACCGGGCGGCACCGGCGGCCAAAACCGGCCGAGGCCTGGGCTATTCAATAGCTCCCATATCTTGTTCGTCGAAAGCCCAGGTCCTTTACTATTTCCGAGCAATGATCCTGCGGCGCATAAAGAAGAGGAGCGCGCCCAAAACTGAACCAACACCGATAACCAGCCATAACGTTCCCGAGATGCTGCCTCGACTGATCTGCGGCCGGTCCCGGAAGTCTCCGTGCTGCACGAATGCGGCCCAGTAAAACGGCGCCGAGAATTCGGGGTCGGAACGCATCTCGATCTGCGATCGCTGAAGCGCTTCGGAAACGGTCATTCCGCTCTCGATAACGTTCCGGTAGAAACGCTCCATAAATAGCTGTGTGGCACGATCGTCCACTTTCCACAGGCTTGACACGACGGCGCGGGCGCCAGCCCGAAGAAAGGCATTGTTCAAGCTCATTGGGCCCTGTCCCTTGACCTCCTTACCGATCGCGGTTTGGCAGGCGCTTAGAACTACCAGATCGCAGGAAAGCTGCATTTGGTATATATCCTGCAGCCTGACGAGCCCTTGCGTTGGCTGTCCGTCAGAGTTGAAACGTGAAAGTACAAGGCCCGAGACCTCGGGATAGCGGCCGTCAACGAGCGCGTGTGTCGCAAAATGCAGGATCTTGTAATCGACGGGAAGTTGGCCCTGAGCATTTATCCGGGAAGCATCGAAGCCGGACATGGACGTTGAATTCCCCCCGACTATCGCAAGGAGCGATTCGCTTTCTTTGAGCGATCCGGTAAGCCTGGGCAGGTTTTCCAGATCCTCGGCGGCCCGGAACTGGCCGAGATGGGCGCCCGTTTCCGATGCGGCACCCGCGTTACCAGCGACACGCGGATCGCCAGCCTGGTAAACCGGATCGGCGAACACAAGCAGGTCCTTTGGCGGCGGGGCCTGTCGATCGGATACCTTTCTCGCGACGAATAAGAGCATCGAGGCGGATGGTGCATAACTGATCCGGTTTGTAACAACCGCCGGCTCTGATTCCGACGGCAGGGCCAGTAACGAAAATGGCAAAGCGTAAAGGGCACCATCAGGGATCACGATCAGATGCTTGCCGTGAAGTTCAGGGCCCAGTTGTCCGAGAAGGTCCTTGCTAAGTGCGGCGATTGCGGTGTTCACCCTGTCGGACTGGCCGCGCATTCTGGCCTGGTAGTCATCAAGCGATTCACCGGCCATCAACTCCTTATTAGTAAGGTTAGACGTGAGTTCGGCAACCGAGGCCTCGATTGCTGCCTTTGGCGGCAGGAGATAGGTCCTTACGTTGTCTTGTTCGACCAGCCAGAGATAACTTGCATCCGTTCCTAGAAAATACTCAAGACAAACGGTCTCATCATCGAGCACACGCGATCGGAAGTCGGCGAGATCGAACGGCACGGGGCGGGCCGTAGTAGAAGCGGCCCTACCGTTTTGTTTGATCCCGGCCCGTACCTCGCCAAGCCGGACCTCGAGTTCGCGTATCTCGTTGCGAAGGGCTTCCACCGCGGAATCATCATAGGTGTCGAGCCTGAGCAATGCGGTCAATTTGTCCGCCGCACCGTTCAAGGCCCCGGAAAGCTCTTTTTCACGTTCCAGAAGAAACGGGTCTGCGTCTCGCGTCGGATCGGCCGCGTCCGCCTCGAGGCCTTCCAATACTTGCCGCGACTTTGTCTCTTCCACGGCGGCCAGCGACTGGGCGGCAAACTCGGCGGGGGCTGCCGACGCCGCGCCCTGTTCGACCGAGAGTTTGATATACATCTCCCAACGCTCGAATACTGACGCGACAAGATTGCGCTTTACCTCAAGATTAAGACTGTCGTAATACAACTTGTCTGTTATATCCAGCGAAGCCTTTAGGTTTTCAAGTGCCGGTTCGATCCTGCCCGCGGCCGCGTCAAGCCTGGCAAGCTGATACAGATTCTCACTCTCGGCATCCCTGTCGGCTAACTTTCTGCTGATATTCAAAGCTGCTTGCAGTTCGCGGGCGGCGTCCGCTGGCTTGTTTGTCGCGAGATATGCCTTGCCGAGGCTGGTCAGGATACTTGACGGTATCGGGCCCAGTTGACGATAGATCGCCAATGAATGCCGGTACGACGCGATCGAACGGTCGAACTCATTTCGATCAAGCCAGACTTGGCCGAGAGACTCAGAAGCGACCGCAACATCGAACCGATCGCCGTGGGCCTGGGCCCGGCGCGCCGCGTCGGTCAGCGTTATTTCGGCAGCGGCCGTGTCGCCCGCGGTCCGGCTCATCTGGCCAAGATTGATCAAGGTCGAGATCTCACCCAGTGGATATCCGGCCGATTCATATGACTGAAGCGCCATCCGGCTATACTTGATGGCGAGGGCAAGGTCGCCATATCTTTCATGTACCGCCGATAGGCCTTTGAACAGCCTGCCGCGATCGAGATGATCGACGTCATTCGGGAACAGGCCTTCCGCGGACCGGTAATACTCCAACGCCTTGTCGTGTTCGTTCAATAGAAAGTAAACGAAACCCATCGCCACATAAGCCAATGCTCGTCCCCGGTCGTCGCCGGCCTGGGCCGACAAGGACATTGATCGTTCAAGAGGTTCAAGGGCGGCTGATGGATCGTCGTGCCTTGCGATGGTGTAGGCATATCGCAGCAGAACGGATGCGGTGAGGCGATACTGGTCAATCTCGCGGGCCGCGGGCACAAGTTGTGAAAATTGATCGCGAGCAGTTGCTGCGTTGCCGTAATAAAATTCGTGCTCAGCCTGGGCCAGGCTGGCCGCGACCGCCGACCGCGGTGTTGACGCCCCTTTGCTCGCCTTGACGGCTGCATCCGCAAACCGTTTGCTTGCCGCCGCATCACCGGCCAGCCGCGCAGTCTCTGAGATCAGCGCATAGGTTTCAGGCAGCCGATCGAGCACGTTCCGATCTTTGCCGATCGAAACAGCCTGGTCCAGCAATGCATGCGCGCCGCGGTAGTCGGACAATATCAGAGATGCCCGGGCAGCTTTGTGCAGACAGTCGATCGCTCGACCGGGTTCGCCCGCTGCCCTCCATTCGCTCCCGGCCTGAACAAACAGATCGAGCGACTGGCGGATCGAGGCCTCGTTCCAGGATCTCGCCGCCTTGCCGGCCATCCGCTCAAGCTCGGCCGCGTCGGTCGCTGACCCCGCCGGCGCAGGGCGCACTTTGGCACTGACCGGCGCGACCGCAACATTCGCTAACACTAATGCGGCGATCAAAACAAAGCTGGAAACAAAGGATCTCATGTTTTCGGCTGATCACCAGACCGGTGTCCTATCGCGAAACAGGCCAGGCCCAAGCCGTCAGGGCACGCCTAAGTTTCGTCAATTCCGGCTGTACTTTCCCGACGCGGCCCATCGCCCGTGCACGTTTTGAGGTGGTTTACATCCTTAGTAAAGCCGGAAATGTTCCAGTCCGTGCGAATGTTCTTGAACGCAAACAATTGATCGAAATACGATGTGAGCGAGCCGAACATACGAGTTTTTGGGTTGTCCGGGACCCTGGTCTTTGGGTTATCGGGAACTCGAGTTTTCGGGTTATCCGGGACCCTCGTCTTTGGGTTATCGGGAACGCGAGTCTTCGGATTATCCGGGACCCTCGTCTTTGGGTTATCGGGAACTCGAGTTTTCGGGTTATCCGGGACCCTCGTTTTTGGGTTATCGGGAACCCGTGTTTTCGGGTTATCAGGAACCCTCGTCTCGACATCCGATCCGTCGGTATCGCTGCCGTCGGATGGTTCCGGCACCCATTTCTTGGTTTTGTACACGTATGGCCGATAAACAACACCGGCTTCTACAGCGCCTTCTTCTGTATCTTCAATAAGATTGACCACATCGGACATGCCGCCTGCAAAACTCGGGCCCGCGACCGTCGGCGTTTGTCCGGGCCTTAAGGTTACCTCTAATAAGTATTTTGCCAGAAAGTTCGTCCACATGCGTCCCGCCTTGGTTTCGTCAACAAACCTGAGCCGGCAATAATCGCGTTCAGACGCCAGGAAACTTGTCGCCGACCATGGAAAGAACAACGATATTCCGTTTGAGAACTGATATGTTCCGCCGCTAAATCCACTGAGGATAACGATATTCCTGATCGCGCGGATGACGCGATCGCAAAGGGCGGGAATCGCCAAGATCTGCTCAGGAACGTCCTTTATCTCCGTAACCACCAATTCGGCCTCCTTTTTCAGGAGGCTGCAGAGATCAAGAAGATCGACATTCTGGTCGAACATATATGTCTGGCACCGCCAGTGAGCCTGAAGCAGCATCCGTTCAACCTGGCGGTACAAGGCCGTGCCCTTATCTTCAAGGCAGTTCCTGAGCAAAAGCGCAAGATCCGCCAGTGGTTCGTCTAGCTCAGGCAGTTTGGCAAGGTCCCAGGCCGCCATATCTACCGCCACGCCGCCCACCGAATAATTGTCCTGTTTTGCGATGAACGCATGGACGATCGCCTCGGCCGCTGTAGGCCCATCCGCTTTGCCTTTGCCGATGCTTCCCAAAATTTCCGCGTAGGACCAGCCGGCGTTCGGGATATTGCCTTCTGAAACCAGCAAGGCCTGAGCAAGATCTCGAAACTGGTAGCCGACCTCCAACATTCCCATCGCACAGCTGTCGAATCCGAGGACCGCCAACTTCTCGCCTATTACGGTGATCGATGCACTGTCTTCATTCGCGTCCTCTTCGCGGTCTTGTGTTCCATCGCCATCGGCGCTCCTTTGCTCAGTGATCCGCTCCAGAAGCCAACGCAGTTTCGGCATCGACATGTGGTAACCGGTCGATTCATCGCGAAACAGGCCAATACTATGGAATCCGGCGGTATGTCCGGCAAATACCAGCGCGTAATTCTCGGCTTTTCGGCCCGATCCGCCGGGATGCTCCACCAGGTTGACGCACCAATCCACAAAGTTGAGGGCCGAATACATCTTTGCCGAGTCCTCGTTGTCCCCTGCCTCAGGCCTCTCCCTTCGGCCGCGGAATCGCTTCGATATTTTGCTCGCTCGGTAGAAGATCTTGTCGTGATTCTCCGACGAATAGTCGCAATAGAGCGTCGGTATCTCTGGGGAAGATCCATCGTAATAAACGAACAGGTTGACAGTCGCCCGATTCTCGTCCGCCGCACGCCTGATACGCTCCATCGCGTACGACATATCAGGGCTTAGATTGTTGTCGCCCGCCATGTAAACCATGACAGTCCATTCTTTCTTGGTGTCCTTAGTTGTCATCCCTTTTGTCTCCGAAAGCCGACCAGGTTCGAGATTTTAACATTTGTTGGCGGAAATATGACATAAGTACGACACCCCGTTGTCCTAATTCATGCTGCATCTAATTTGTAGCGGATCAGGTTTACCCAAATGACCAAACAAGCAAAATGGAGCGCAAAATTGGCTGCCAGATCTCACGGCCCACATCGCTGAATCCATACCATAAACACAAAAACGGGCCCCTCATAGGCGCCCGTACCTTATTGATCAATTTGGCTCCGCAGGTAAGACTCGAACTTACAACCCTTCGGTTAACAGCCGAATGCTCTGCCATTGAGCTACTGCGGAATGTGGTTTGCCCGGCGAGGGGCGAACACATAGATTAGGAAGTTTCGGGTGTGGTTGTCAAGTATTTGGCTATACTTAGGCCACTTTTAACTTAGTTAGAGAGTTTTTGAAGAACTCAAGGATATTGATGGCCTGGTCACGTTTAACGGTTGGAAAGCTTTCGATAAATTGGTCAACGGAAATTCCATTCTCCAGGTTTTCGATGAACTCCGACACAGGCACACGCGTTCCTCTAAAAACAGGGGTGCCATCTAAGACATTCTTGTCACTAACAACTTCAAACGGCAATGATAATCGAAAAGGGATCGAACCTTTCTTATTGACCCTAATGGGCGCGTCCCAGGCATCGTCATCATCTGCCTGCGCGATTATGAGCTTATCGATCTCATTCTCCGATAATTTTGTGTTCATATATCCCAACCTGTAATTATCCGCACTATGTTGTCCGATTTCAACTGAAAAATAAGCTTCAATTTTCGACCGCCGAAAGTTTCACCGATCAGTTGGAACCGATCAACGAACGATTTGTTTCGCCGGATGAATTATCCGAATCTCTTCCTTAGCGAGCGTCAATGATAGGGTATCTCCGGTAGATTCCATCTTAACTCTCGTTCACCTTCAGCACCGCCAAAAATGCTTCTTGCGGGATCTCGACGCGGCCTACTTTTTTCATTCGTTTTTTGCCTTCTTTTTGTTTTTCAAGGAGTTTTCGTTTGCGCGAGATGTCGCCGCCGTAGCATTTGGCTATGACGTTTTTGCCCATTGCTTTGACGGTTTCGCGGGCGATGACCTTGCTGCCGATCGCTGCCTGGATGGCGACCTCGAACATTTGCCGCGGGATCAACT
>JADYZI010000495.1 GCA_020853255.1 Acidobacteriota bacterium | reverse complement strand
GAAAGGCATGATCTTGATTTCTCTGCATCTCTGCGGCTTGGCGGGAGGAATCTTCCCGCAGAGACGCAAAGCCGCAGAGGAAAGAAAAGTGAGGATCGAATATGGAATTTATTGTAAACAAAGAGACTAAGACGGTCTCGATCACGAAAGAATTTGCGGCCGGGCTTGATCTGGTTTGGGATGCATACACAAAAGCCGAATTGCTTGACCAATGGTGGGCGCCGAAGCCGTTTCTGTCGCGAACGAAGGCGCTCGATTTTACGGTCGGCGGCCGGAGATTTTACGCGATGGTCGGTCCCGACGGAGCCGAGCGTTGGGCGGTTCAGAAATATACATCGATCACGCCAAAAACCAATTTCAAATTCTTCAATGCATTTGCCGACGCGAAGGAAAATCTTCAGCTTCCGGGTTCGGACTGGAATTTCGATTTCATCGATCAGGGCGAGACGACCATCGTCAGCGTCTCGATCTACAACGAGTCCCTGGAACGAATGGAGATGATACTCGCAAGCGGATTCATCGAGGGAGTGAAAGTGCAGCTGCAGAACCTAGAAGAACTGCTTGCGAAATTATCAACGGAGAATGTATGAAACGATCTGTTAGCTACAGTTTTTTGCGTAGTAAGTTCGCGATCTTATTCGTTCTGATCGTCTCGATGTCCGTGGCTGGACAGAATGCCGCGACGTCGTATCCGAAAATGGCACCGATCGAACAGTACCTAATGGACCGAACCGCTGAGATCGCGCTGGCGAGGAGTGCCGCACCGGAGTCGATATCGCGCGATGCATCTGTTCTCGTCTTGACCCGCCGCGGGTATGTGACCGCGGTCGAAGGAAAAAACGGTTGGGTCTGTTGGGTCGGGCGAGCGTGGCTGTCGATGTTCGATCATCCTGAATTTTGGAATCCAAAGATTCGCGCCGCCGACTGCGTCAATCCACCCGGTGTTCGCTCCACTCTGCCCTACGCTTACAAACGGACGGAACTGATGTTGGCCGGCCGCTCCAAGCAAGAGACGATCGCTGCGATCAAATCGGCGATCGACAAAAAAGAATTGCCGGCGCTCGAGCCGGGAGTTATGTCGTACATGATGTCCAAGGCGTCGTACCTGTCTGACGCTGGCGATCACAACATTCCACATGTGATGTTCTTTCAGGCGATGAAAGACGGCTCAGCCTGGGGGGCAAATCTACCGAACTCGCCGGTCATGGGAGTAAATTACTGGTACATCTCGGACGAATCGTATCCTCAACTCAAGTCCTTCCCGCCAATGTCCGTGTTTCTGGTGGCAGTGGACAAATGGTCGGACGGGACATCGGCGCAATACAATGAACATCATGGAAAGTGAGTAAATATGAACGTACAGGAACAAATCGATGAATATATTGCTAGCCAGAGTGAGCCAAAACGCTGCGAAATACAATCGTTGAATGACAGCATTCTGAAGATTTCGCCGGCGTGTAAATTGTGGTTTCTTGATGGGAAGGACGACACGGGCAAGGTCGTTTCAAACCCAAGTATCGGCTATGGATCTCGCCCGCATAAATACGCCGACGGATCGACCCGAGAGTTCTACCAGATCGGCCTGAGCGCAAACAAAACCGGGATCTCTGTCTATATCCTCGGTATCGACAACAAGAAATACCTCGCCGAAACCTACGGAACTGAACTCGGCAAAGCAACCGTCACCGGCTATTGCATCAGGTTCAAGAAACTGGATGACATCAACCTTGATGTCCTTAATGCCGCGATAAGGTTTGGGTTTGAGACTCAGAATACAATTGGATCGAAGGAGCATCTATTCAATCCGAATGAGAACCTAAAGCGTATATGAAAAACTTGCGGAAACCAGTACTTTCAATATTCCTTGCGGTTGCACTTCTTACAATTGCGGCAACAGAAGTGGTCGCGTGTTCTTGTGGGCAAAAATCATCAGTATGTAACGCATTCGGTGATGCGAAGGCCGTGTTTATCGGTAAAGTTGTGGAGGGCAAAAGCGTTGAGCGCATGTCTGACATGTTAAAAGCGGGAACGAGAGACCTAACGTTCAGGTTCAAGGTAACCCGCGGTTTCGTCGGAGCCAAGGCGGACCAAACTGTCGATATTCACACCGGTTTTGGATTCGGCGATTGTGGCTTTCCTTTCGAAAAGGGCGAAGAGTATATCGTTTATGCCTATCAATCTGGAGATAGTAAAGAACTGTCAACTGGCATTTGCACACGCACAACCCACATTTCCCGCGCCGACGAAGACATTTTAGGGCTCGAGACACTTTTCAAGTCTAACGGTTCTTCAGTAACCGGAACGATAACTCGTTATGAGCATTCGTCGCTGCTGGGCGAGTCAAATGTTCCATTGATAGAGGCGAGGGTGAAGCTCATTAGGGTCAGAGATGGAAAAGCGTTCTTCGCGAGGACGGGTTCGACAGGTCAATTCGCTTTTCTCGGTCTTGGTTCGGGCAAGTATAGATTGGTTCCTCCAGTCGGTAAAGGTTGGCAGGTAGAAGACTATGACATGGAGGAGTTTTTCTTAAATGCGCATGGTTGCGCTACGAATGACATCTCAATCAAGAACGAAACAGAGTTGGAGGTTAGTGTTAAAGACCCAAATGGGCGCCCTGTTCCAAGTATCTGGGTTGAACTTGTGCCTACTTCAATAAATAGACCCATGGACAATCGGACTCCAGACGAGTTCACGGTGACTAACCCGCAAGGCGAAGCTAGATTCTATGACGCGCCTCCGGGCAAATACACAATCTCTGTGAACTTCTTCAATGCACCCGACAAGGAAGCTCCATTTCCCGCTGTTTTCGCGCCTGGTGTTGAGGATCGTTCTCGCGCACAAGTTTTTGACATTCGTCCGGGGACCCACATATCGAAAACAATCACAATCAGAATACCGAGGTCTCTCGAACCGGTAAGCCTTTCGGGAATTGTCGTTGATAAAGACGGTTTTCCAGTCAAAGGAGCGCAAGTGAATCTGGTTGACGAAAAGCAGCCCGATATTTGTATTAACGGGTGCGGCGAGACAAATGACCGAGGAGAGTTTAGCTTGACTGGTTACCGAGGAAGGCGATATGTCGTCGAAGCCTTGCTGCGTGACGCAGCGGATAATCCGTCGCACAACGGAGTCACTCCGCCTTTCGTGCTCGATACCAGTCCGCAAGTTTTACGGATAACGCTCAAAACACTCGACAAAAAGTGATGCTAAGACGATTCGAATTATGAGAAAGATTGCTGCTTGTGAATTTATTACGCTTGATGGCGTGATACAGAATGAGGAGAATGACGGCGACGGGTTTAAGCACGGCGGGTGGTTTTTTGGCTATGCGGACGAGGCGACGGGCGCCGTTGTGCAGGAGCGGCTGGCGAAACCGGTTGATCTGCTGTTGGGCCGCAAGACCTTTGCCGCATGGGAAACGTATTGGCCGACGCACTCGAACTTCTGGCCGAACTGCATGACCGCGACAAAGTACGTCGCCTCGAACACGCGGGACTCAAGCGATTGGCAGCCAAGTGTTTTCCTGAGCGGCGATCTTGCGGAAAACATAAGGAAGCTGAAACAAACGGAAGGCCCCGACCTTCACGTAATGGGAAGTGCCGATATGCTCCAGACGCTGTTCAAGAACGATCTCGTCGATGGACTCGAACTGATGATCTTCCCCATCACGCTCGGCCCCGGCAAACGCCTCTTCGGCGACGGCACGATCCCAGCGTCCTTTAAGGTCACCAACAGCCAGATCAGCCCAAACGGCGTTATCATCGCCTCCTACGAACGCGACGGCGATGTAAAAAGCGGCGGCGGGCCGCAGATCAAGGAGGATAATTAACAGATCAATGAAATGCTCACAATCGTCCCTATTGTGAGTTATAATCGTGCCGGAGAAATTTATGTCTGAAATTGTATTAGTATTACCGGACGACATAGCGACGGAAGCGAAGGAAATGGGATTGTTCAAGCCTTTGCTTGCAACTTCTTTATTTAAAGCGGAGATTCGCCGTCGAAAAGCTAATCGTCTATTTGAGGCGGCAGATCGATTGGCAGATGCTGGCGAACCTATGTCCGAAGAAGAGGTAATGGCCGAGGTCAAGGCTGTCCGCAAAGAACGCCGACGCCGTAGTTGATGCGAATCGTTGCCGACACAAACATCGTCGTTTCAGGATTTCTGTTCGGCGGCCTGCCGTTGCGTGTTCTCGATGCCGGAAAGTTAGGGATTGTCGAATTGTGTACCAGTCAAGCATTGCTCGATGAATTTGCCGAAGTGATAGAGCGGCCACACTTCGACATCAAGTTTACCGAGACTGGCATCAGCCGTCGACGGATGGTGAGTGATTATGCTGCATTATCTACTGTCATTACGACAACGAATTTGGGCGAGCAAATTTCTCGTGACATTGACGACGATGAAGTGATCGCCTGTGCTTTCGCTGCCGATTGTGAATTCATCGTTACTGGCGATAACGACTTGCTGATTTTGAAGGAATACCGCGAGATCAAGATCGTGACAGCCTCTGAATTTCTTCGAGAACTCGAACTTTGATCGTCGATCTCGCGCATGCCGGCAGCTTTCAAGGTGATCTTAAACGCCGTCATCATCGCCTTATACGAACGCGACAGCGATGTAAAAAGCGGCGACGGCCCGCAGACCGAGGAAGATGAATAGCGACGCAGATCAGCATCTCATGCGCATCCAAGTCCCCAAAGGGGACAAATGAGATAGCGTCGGGAGAATCCCAAGGTTTGCTTTTATGGGTAAACATCTGAGAATTCTGGGCATCTATATTTCGATCATAGCCCTCGCTCATTTATGCCTGTACGTCATTCTTAATCTTTTTGCTAAAGAACTGGGCTGGCTAGCTTATTTCGATACTCGAATCGGGTTTTTCTTTATCGAAACTGTGATCAAACATTCCGAAGGCTCGCCGCCCGCGGTAACGGCGTGGCTAGTAGAGCTTGGAGAGTTAGCTCGGAATCGCAATTATGTTCGGTAGAAATCTGTTAAAGACCTACATTATTTGTGAGTCGATACTTGCGATTCCGTACCTGCTCTTTTTTCTCCTGATCATGGCGGTCGGAATGAGTGCCAATCACGGCTTTTCTCCGGCTGAGCTCTTTATTCCATCGGCTGTCGTGATCATATCGAGTGTGGTGCCCTTGGGTTATGCGGTCTGGATTTGTTGGAGGTACCGCGCCAAGACCGGGCTATCGATCACGTAGAGATGCCTTTCGCACTTCTGAGAGGAATTATGCAGAAAACAACTATTGTGTTAACGATACTTCTGACAATGCTCATGGCTGGAATTGTCTCGGCGCAGCAGAAGCCGACGACGGGTTATGCGCCGGTGAATGGACTCAAGATGTACTACGAGATCCATGGGAACGGAGAGCCTATGGTATTGCTGCACGGGGCGTTTATGGCGATCTCGGATGAGAACTGGAGTGTGTTGATCAAAGAACTCGCCAAAACGCATAAGGTGATTGCGGTCGATATGCAGGGACACGGGCGGACGGGCGACATCAAGCGTGATATTACTTATGAAAATCTGTCGGATGATGTGGCCGGGCTGCTCGACTACCTCAAGATCCCGATCGCGGATATTGTCGGTTACAGTTTGGGCGCTGGTGTTGCGATGGAGACCGCGATCCGCCATCCGGAAAAGGTTCGAAAGGTCGTCAGCATCTCGCATCCGATCCGCCGCGACGGTTGGGTCAAGGAAGCAAACGACTTCTGGCCGAATTTCAATTTGGAGATGATGAAAGGCACGCCCGCCGAAACCGAAAGGGAAAAGCTTAATCCGGTGCCCGGCAGCTTCCCGGCTTTCTTCGCGCATATAAAAGCGGCGGCGATGCGGCCGTGGGATTTCGGCGCCGACAAATTCAAGGCTACCAAAGCGCCGATGTTCTTCATATTTGGCGACGCCGATGGCGTGCGGATCGAGCACATCGCGGAAATGTACAGCCTCAAAGGCGGCGGCCACATCCACGGCGACATGATGCCGCGGTCGGAATCACGGCTCGCCATCATCCCCAACACAACGCACGTAACGCTGATGAATCGAATGGCCATCATCATCCCAATGATCAACGACTTCCTAGACGCAATGCCGCAGAAGAAGTAGGCGGTAACATTCGCGGTAGAATAAAGCTCTACCGACCCATTAGTTGCCCGCTTCCCGCCGTTATGAGGAGGGTGAGCTTTATTGCTTCGAAGGCGATGAAGGCTAGGTGTAGGCGGCCCTTAGGTGGACTCTCTCCGGCGATGACGGTGTTGGCTCGGCGGACGAGATTTGGGAGCAGCCAGATAGTCTGTGCGGCCAGCATCACGACTACCACAACGAGTAGATACATCGGCCATTCGAACGACGGCCTCACGATCGCGGCGTAAGCGACCACTACGGCCGCAAAAACGATCTCGACCCGATTGAGGGCAGTGAAAACGCGCTTGCCGATGCCCAAGCCTAGAGCCGGTGTTATTCCCGGAGCCCGGAACTTGAGCGGCGCCTCAATGAATGAGATCGCAAGGATCATTCCGGCCCAAAAGAATGCAATTGCAATGACCATAAGTTGTTGAACGCGTCACAAGAAAACTTACGCGTTCATCTCTTCTACAAAAAATCTCTGTTTCCAAATTACCGTATCAGCTCAGCGCGGTGCAAAATATGATTAAGGTCATAGGACGCTGATCTTGCCG